>JAAZGH010000057.1 GCA_012511325.1 Clostridiales bacterium
AATAAGAACGAAGACACTACCGGCACGAGTACTGCAACCGGACCGACTAAGGCAGTGACCCCGACTCCGACCCCGACCCCAACCCCCCAAGCACCTAGGATAAGCAGTAATGTAGGAGCTGTACATGCCGGACCGCCCTATACAATCAGGGTTTTCGTTGCCGAGCAGCGAGTAGTTGTCTATGGTACAACAGCCAGCGGAACCGAGGTCCCGATCAGGAAAATGGTCACATCCACCGGTGTGAAAGGTTACAGCACGCCGCTTACAGGCGAGAACCATCATTATTATCTGGGCGGAGGTGTACTCTGGATCAAATTCAAACTCTATGGTGAATCTTTCCATCACTACGCAACCCGCTTCTATGGTATAAATCCGAAAACCGGGCGCTCAATCGGCACTGACTTCTTTTTCCATACGCCATATTATACGGTTAAGGGCAATCCCGGCACATTGAATGTTCGCTCATACAATAAGTTGGGACGCAGGGACTCGCATGGCTGCATCAGGCTCAATGCCGCCGATGCCAGGTTTATCTATTCTCTCCGGGGCACCAGATCCAAGGTCAAAGTTTTGGCCAGCGCCAAAGTGTATAATATCGACGGCGTGCCCGGTCTGCCGAAAATAACGATTAAGGTCAGTCGGAGTGACCCGCGCTATGGCTGGGATCCCTATGATCCTCATCCTAAGAATCCTTGGAAGAACAAGATCAATTCACCGCCTCGCATTATTGGTGCGGCGCAGACGATCACGGCCGGCGAAGTCGCAGGCTTTGACTACCTGAAGGGTGTGGAGGCCTATGACTTTGCTAATAACAAGTTGGAAGTGACATACACCGGCAATGTCGATGTGACTAAGGCCGGAACCTATGCGGTTACTTATACGGCGAAGGATGCTGTGGGCAATACCAGTACTCTGAAGTTGGAGCATATTGTTAAACCCGCTCCAACAGAGGCTACAACCACACCTACGACTACAGCTAAGCCGACCACTACACCGACGACTACGGCTAAGCCGCCTACGACTACAACAACAGAGCCAGCGGCAACTACAACAGAGCCAGTGTCAACGACAACAACAGAACCAGTGTCAACAACAACGGAGCCAGTGTCAACAACAACGACGGAGCCGTAACCGGGAGGATAATTAAGATCCGCAGTTAAAGAGAATACGATTCCTTAACACAGGGCTGATTGAAAATTGGTGGGATATGCACTCTGATGAACAAAATGCAGGATAACAGTGCCAGCAAACAAGCTAAACGCATCTTTATGAGGCCGACGGATCTGTTGATTGTCGGCCTCTTATTGCTTTTCGCCCTGGTTCTGCATCTGTGGGGCAGACAGCAAGATGATGCGGCAGTGAAAAAGGCGGAGATCTATTGCGATAATAATCTGATTGCGGTCATTGCCCTGACGGAAGGCAAGGAGCGTTTCCTGAGCTTTCCGGAATGTCCGGAAATTGTCTTCTATCAGTCTGAAAGAGGCACTATTGCTTTCCGGGAATCAAGCTGCCCCGACAAAGTCTGTATCAAAAGCGGCGAGCTGTACCGGGTCAATGATTGGGCCGCCTGTCTGCCCAATCGTGTACTGCTGAAAATTGTCGGTTCCGCAGATGATATTGATTCCGATCTGCCGGATCTGATCGCATGAGCAAGAGATCCGGAGACAGATCGAAACTGCCGGCGACCGGATATTCCGTCCGGAAGCTGGTCGTTTTGGCCTTGCTCTTTGCGATGGCAATTGCTTTGGGCATGTTCGAAAATATTCTGCCGCCGCTGCCGGCGCCGGTTCCCCTGCGCTATGGGCTATCCAATATTGCGGTGATGTATGCGCTGTTTTTCCTGGGTTTGCCGTCAGCTTATACCATAGCAATACTAAAGGGTATATTTGCCGTCATGACCAGGGGCCTGATCGCCGGTTTGACCAGTTTATCCGGCGGCCTGATATCAGTGACCTGCATGTATATGCTTAAGCGCCTGACCGGAGACCGCGTCAGTTATTCGATCCTGGGCGTAAGCGGCGCCGTAAGTCATAATCTGGGGCAGTATTTGCTGATTATCTTGCTTGATTATTTGCGCATACCTGTCTTGGCATTTCTGCCGCTGCTGCTGTTTACGGGCATAGTGACGGGCTTACTGTCTTCAGCGCTGCTGCGTGCGGCTCTGCCCGCCCTGAAGCGCTGGCGTTATTTCTCAGACCGGATCTGATACAATGACATATCTGAATTGAGTGCTAAGAATGATTAAGAATCGCTTGAGAGCCAATACGGTAAATGCTGTTTTGCTGATATACGCAATTCTGTTTGCGCTTGCCGGCGCTTCCTGTTCGCGGGACGAGGGGCAGGGTACTGCCGGTGAGCGCCTTCGTTTTGAAGAGTCGATAATGGG
>JAAZGH010000058.1 GCA_012511325.1 Clostridiales bacterium
CGCAGCCAGGCCCGAGTAAAAGAAAGTCACACTTTAGTTTCCTCGCAAACGAGGTCTTTGAATTGGATATTCCGCGGCATTTGGCGGGAAAAGTCCTCGATGCCTCTCGCCATTGTCCCGTGGCAATGGTCTGCGGACAGCGTCAGGTAGGTAAATCTACCCTGCTGAATCATCTCAGAGAGCCGGGACGAGGTTATGTTACCTTGGACGATGGTAACGCACGTCGCCTCGCAACAACCGACCCTGCTCTGTTCTTTGAGACCTATGGCTATCCCCTTCTCATTGATGAGTTTCAGCGCGCTCCTTCGATTCTGCTGGAGATGAAGAATATAGTCGATAAGAAAGCTCTCAGCGGCGAGGACAATAGCGGTATGTTCTGGCTCACAGGTTCACAGAAATTCAGAATGATGAATGACGTTTCCGAATCTTTGGCCGGTCGGATTGCTATTTTTGATCTGTCGAGTCTCTCTGCCGCGGAGATTGAAGGGCGCCCTGCTGCAATCTTTCGTCCCGATTTGAAATCCCTGCGGGAGCGACTGAAATACAGCAAGAAAAAAACCGTCCACGAAGTATATGAAGATATTTTTCTCGGCGGCATGCCCAAACTGCGCTCTGCCGAGCTTGACCGGGATCGTTTCTACATGGACTACGTAAACACTTACATCGAGAGAGATGTCAGGGATTTGGCACAGGTGGGAAAACTCAGCGAGTTTTATGACTTCTTGGTCTATATGGCGGCCAGAACCGGTCAGGAGTTGAAATATGGTGACATTGCCGGCGCAATCGGTGTTTCCTCGCCGACAATCAAGTCTTGGATATCTATCTTAGAGAGTTCCGGCATTATATTTATTCTGCGTCCTTATTATTCCAACCTTACCAAGCGCCTGGTTAAAACCCCCAAGGTGTTTTTTATGGATACCGGATTAGCAGCGTACCTTTGCAGATGGCCAAATGCCTCGACTTTAGAAAGCGGGGCTATGGACGGAGCATTCTTCGAGACCTACGCAGTTTCAGAGATCGTCAAAAGCTACCACAATGCAGGCAAACCTGTCGATCTGTTCTACTACCGGGACATTGATAAAAAAGAAATAGATCTCCTTATAGTCGAAGGTGACAAAATCTTTCCCGTTGAAATCAAGAAAAGCAAGCAGCCTTCTAATCCCGACAAGAATTTTGCTGCCCTTCGGCAATTCAAGATGGAAGTTCAGCCGGGCATTGTGCTATGTATGAGTGATGAACTTGTCCCATACAACCGTGAATCATGGTACTGTCCGATAAGCGTTCTGTAAATACAGTTCAAGTAAGCAACTAGTGAAATAAATTCAATTTTGAATTTTATATGTAGGTTGGCGGGGGAAATGGATTATCTAAAGCTATTGGAAATCAGCGATGACTGGCTGAAATACGCAATCCGTCTTAACCTGGGGCATGAACCTAAGGACAATCTCGATGAAATCAGAACTGCGGCTCTGGCTGATTGCCGTATAAAAAGATACCTTTCAGATATTGCGAACTTTCACGCAATATATAACGTACTGCCCTATTTCGAGAAAATCAAAATATCGAATATCTCGAAATAGGTGCGAGAGTTGGAAAAATCGATTAAACTCTGCGTAATTTCTCCATTTTTTGAATGCCTGCAAAAAGCTTTGGCATAAAGGCAAACATTAAATCAATCTCGTCCTTTGTAAATTCAGAGAAGAGAGAAAGAATCTGTTTTGTATAATAATCGTCCGTGTCCTTAAAATGTTTTGCCGTCTTAGCAGTTAAATAGATACCGCAGGCTCTGCGGTCGTTTTCATCCTGTCTGATCGAGACATAGGACTTCTTTTCCAGGGCTTTAGCCAAGGTTTTAATGTTTTGCCTGGAAGACCCCATCATCTTTCCGTATCCTGTGAAGGTCCCGCCTTCCGATATGGAAACTAAGATCAGGAGCATTAACTGCTTTAAGGTCAATTCTTCTCTGCCGGCATTGTAGATTGTCTCAATACGATTGGTTATAACAAAGAGAGCGAAAAAGAGAACAGACTTCTTCCCCTCTGTGGTTTTCCCTTTTTGCTCAATATAGTCCTCTATTTTCATTCGGTAGTTTCCTCTTTGGCATATCTTATGAGCGGCTTTAGGGAATCCTTATCGATGAAACTGACCTTCCGGCCATAAGTGCTGATTAGTTGATCTGCGTCTTTCGGCAAATCTTTTTCGGGTTTTCTTTTTAGATATTTTACAAGCATCCACATCATGGTCTTATGCTTGAAGTTTAGCTTGCCGTAATCCAGGACTCCACGCAGGAAAAAAACCTTAACATTCTCAATAGCGGATCCCATGCTCTTAGCAAGGTCGCTATAAAGCTTCTCTCGGTTTTCCTGATCTTCCATATCCGCTATCCCGACTACG
>JAAZGH010000059.1 GCA_012511325.1 Clostridiales bacterium
AGATGTGCTGTTTGATTTAATTCGAGCACAATGAGGAGAGCAAAATGTTGTTTATTCGCAGAGCTAAGCAGGGTGTTCATCCGCCGGATAATAAGAACACACGCGATATGCCTATCCAAAAATTAGATGTCTTTGATACAATAACCATTCCTTTGGACATGCAAGTTGGACCGGGTTGCGATCCTCTGGTGGCCAAGGGGGACACCGTTCTGGTTGGGCAACAGATCGGAGAGCCGATCGGTGGCTGGAGCGTACCTGTACACTCCAGTGTCTCCGGTTTGGTAGAAAAAGTTAGAGTAGAAATTCTCAGTGACGGTGAAACCGCACATTATGTCACAATCAAAAATGATCATCAATATACCGTTTCTCCTGAGATCAAGCCGCCTCAGATTGCCACTAAAGATGATTTTCTGGCAGCTATTCGCGCCTCCGGTCTTGTGGGTATGGGCGGGGCAGCTTTTCCGACTTTCGTAAAATTAAATCCACCTCCTGACAAGAAGGTAGATCTTCTGATGGTCAACGGTGCCGAATGCGAGCCCTATATTACCTCGGATCACCATATAATGTTGCACTATCCGGATGAGATTATCCAGGGTTGCCAAATCGCTGCCTATTGGCTTGGAGTCAAAGATGTAATCATTGCCATCGAAGACAACAAGCCTGATGCGGTAAACACTCTGGAAAAAGCTGTCCAAAAACTCCAGGATCGCCATCCTGACATTAAAATCAATGTTCGTACCTTACCTACCCGGTATCCTCATGGCGCGGAAACAGTCCAGATCAGAAAACTGACAGGGCGGGTAGTTCCTAAAGGCGGTTTGCCCTTTGACGCCGGCGTAGTCGTACAAAATGTCCAGACTGTCCGTTTTATTGCCACTTACCTGGCTACCGGTATGCCCTTTATTCGCAGAATAATCACACTGGACGGCAGCGCCCTCAATCATGCCGGAATCTACGATGTACCTATCGGTGCCCATATTGATGATGTGATTGCTGCCGGAGGCGGGACCAAGTCTCCGCCGGGGAAAATTATAATGGGCGGTCCGATGATGGGAAAAGCAATCGACGAAATAGACCGCCCTATCTTGAAACACAATAATACCATCCTCGTCTTGGATGAGAAAGATGCGGTATTACCGTCTGAAACCGCTTGTATTCAGTGTGGTGCCTGTGTGCGCGCCTGCCCTTCACAGCTATTGCCTCATGAGCTTGACAGTGCCGCCCGCAGACTGGATCTTGACACCCTGGATCGCGATGACGCCCTCTGTTGCATTGAATGCGGCTGTTGCGCCTATGTCTGCCCATCCAAGCGCCATCTGGTTCAGAACATTATTATAGGCAAAGATCTCTTGCTCTCGGCACAGAAGAAAGGTAGGGCAGACTGATATGTTACGCGTTTCAGCTTCACCCCATATCCGTGATCCCAGGACAACCAGGGGCATCATGTTGGATGTCATTATTTCTCTGATGCCTGCCTTGGTAGCAGCAGTCCTAATCTTTGGCCCCAGGAGCTTGGCGGTTGTCGCTGTCAGCGTCGCTGTCGCCGTAATAACCGAAGCATTAAGCAATCTGGTCATGAAAAGAAAACAGACGGTCAATGATTTATCCGCTGTAGTCACAGGAATTATACTTGCCTATTGTTTGCCGGCAAGTCTGCCGCTTTGGATGGTTGGCCTGGGCGCGGCAGTAGCGATCGGAGCCGCCAAAATGATCTTTGGCGGTTTGGGCGACAACTTCGCTAATCCGGCTATTACCGGCAGAATATTTCTGGCAGTATCATTTGGAACTCAGATGTCTAATTCAGTAGTTCTGGCCCGCTTTGCAAAGGCCGGCACTGATATAGCTAATCAAGCCGCGCAGCTGGCATCTGCCGCCGATACGGATCTCGTCGCGCAGGCTACTCCTTTAGCCGTGGCACGCAATATGGTTGAAGGCAACATTCCTGATTACAAGACACTTTTTCTGGGCACTCATGCCGGCACCATCGGAGAAGTATCTGCTCTGGCCTTGTTGATCGGGGTTGCCTGGCTTCTGATCCGCGGTGTGATTGATCTCTGGATACCTCTTTCCATGATTGTCCCCACAGTACTGCTCTGTTGGGCCGCTGGCGGCGACCCGCTATTGCATCTGCTCTCCGGTGGCCTGATACTCGGCGCTTTCTTTATGGCTACGGACTATGTAACATCACCGATCACAGCCCGGGGCAAAGTCATATTCGGACTCGGTTGCGCACTGCTGACCTTTCTGATGCGCATGTACAGCGGTATGCCGGAGGGTGTCTCCTATGCCATCCTGATCATGAATATTCTGACCCCCCATATCAATGATTGGACAAAACCGATCCCTATCGGAGGTAGTAAAAGTGGAAAATAAGCAGCCTAAATCAAAGACGTCTATCATTGATCGCGGTCCTATGCCTGTCATTATCCTTACGGTCATTACCGTAGTCTGTGTCGTTGCTTTGGCTTTGACCTCCAATCTGACCCAAGAAGCCCGAGATGAGCAGGAGGCTGAGGCCGCGCTCTCAGTACAGCGAGAGTTCTTTCCCGCTGCCGAAGAGTTTGCGGATGTGGAACTGGATCAAATCGTCACAGAATACCCCGGGGTAACCAAAATTGTCGAAGCACTGGACGGCTCCGGCAACCGGCTCGGTTTTGTCATTACCGCCGAAGCGATGGGTTATGGCGGGCCGATTCCGGCAACTGTGGAATATGATAATGACGGTCAGATCGTGGGGACGAGATTTGAAGTTTCAGGCGAGACCGCCGGTTACGGGCAAAATGCCGCCAAACCGGAATTCAATAATCAATTCACCGCTTTCAATGCCAGTCAAAAGCTATCTGCTGACAAAGGCTCAACGGATACGGTTATTGATGGCATAACCGGTTCAACGCGCAGCACTAAAGGCATTGTCGACGCTCTGAATCAGGCTGCCGGCGCTTTCCTGCTGTTGAATTAAGGAGAAAGAGTTATGGCAGATAATAAAAATAAAAATACATGTTCATGCGCATGTGAATTTAGCAAAGGAATTATTAAAGAAAATCCTTTACTGGTATTGTTATTAGGTACCTGTCCCGCTCTGGCCGTAACAACATCGGCCTGGGATGGAGTAGGAATGGGCCTGGCAGCAACTTTCGTCCTTGTACTGTCAAATCTGGTAATCTCTTTGCTGAGAAATATAATCCCCGATCGAGTAAGGATTCCCAGCTATATCACGATCATTGCCAGCTTGGTCACTATTCTGCAGCTATTTCTGGAAGCTTATTTGCCCGATCTGAATAAATCACTTGGCATCTTCATTCCACTGATCACTGTTAACTGCATTATTCTAGGGCGAGCCGAAGCTTATGCTAACAAGAAGCCCGTTCTACCCAGTATTTTTGATGGCCTGGGCATGGGTGTAGGCTTTACTATTGCTTTGTTTTTAATCGGCTCAATCCGAGAAATCCTCGGCTCAGGCAGTTTCTTCAATATTGCGATACCTTTTGTCGGCGGAGATAATATATTGCAGCCGATTTTGATCTTCGCCCTGCCACCGGGCGGCTTCGCCATTTTCGGACTCCTGATTGCCATCTCAAATAAACTGAATGCTCATTTCTATGCCCGCCAGCCGGCTGAGTTGATGGATCATGAACACTATCCCGGCAGTATCTATGACTACCAAAACACACTCCTGGAAGCGGAAACCAGAGATGCCATTCTTGCCGGAGGACAGCTGGACGGAGCTTTCCCTCAAATAGTGGAAAGGAAAGGGGAATAAAAGATGATTGACATTGCCAAGATCTTATTTACTGTCATCCTGCTGAACAATATTGTGCTATCGCAGTTTCTCGGTGTTTGCTCTTTCCTGGGTCTTACCACCGACTTAAAAAATTCAATGGGCATGAGCTTTGCTGTCATATTCGTTATGGTTGTCTCCTCAGCAATCACACAACCGATCTTCCAATATCTTTTAGTGCCAAATAATCTGGAATATCTGCAGACGGTTGTGTTCATACTCGTTATTGCCTCAGCAGTTCAGATTCTGGAAGCAATTATCAAAAAGGTGTTTCCCCCTCTCTACAAGGGCATGGGCATCTATTTGCCTCTGATTACCACCAACTGTGCCATCCTGGGCATCATGCTGGTCAACATTCAGGAGTCTTACACCTTCTTTGAATCTCTCGTCAACGGTTTCGGAGCCGGTGTCAGCTATATGCTGGCAATGTTTCTATTTGTCGGCGTCCGTAAAAAAATGGCTCAGGCTAAGATACCCGCTTTCTTCGAAGGTTTGCCGGCAGCTCTGGTTGCGGCTGCGATTGTTTCGGTATCCTTCAATGGTTTTAAGGGTGTCTTAGAGAATATTTTCGGTAGATAATTAGGGTGATGAATATGTATTTTGTTCAGCTGACATTAACAGAAGGCATCCTGGCACCGACATTGATCGGAGCAGGCATCGCATTTGTCTTGGGGGCAATTATTCTGATTGTCTTCAAAGTCTTTGCCGTTCCGGTGGACGAAAGGGCTGCGAATCTCGCTGAGCTTTTGCCGGGAGGCAACTGTGGCGGCTGCGGTTTCGCCAGTTGCATGGCCTATGCTGAATCCCTGGTCGAAGGCGAAGTAACCGAGACCAATCGCTGCACTGCGGGAGGTGAAGAAACAGTCGCTGCCATCGCAAATTTCCTGGGTGTTGAGCCTGGCATATTCGTGCCTCAGGTTGCCCATGTCTACTGTCAAGGTTCCGATAAATATACAAAAACACGTTTCGAGTACTCCGGCAGTACAAATTGCGCGGCGGCGGCAGGATTGTTCTCCGGCCCCAATAGTTGCACTTATGGCTGCCTGGGCATGGGCGATTGCATGTTGGTCTGCGATTTTAATGCCATCTATATTGAAGAGGGAGTCGCCAGAATTAACCATGAGAACTGTGTTGCTTGCGGTAAATGCGTTGATGCCTGTCCCAAGCATTTGATTCACCTGATCCCCAAGCACGAATCCGCAACGATTGTCACCTGCAGCAATCACTGGCCGGCTGCCAGAATCAGAAAGGACTGCAGTATTGCCTGTATTAGTTGCGGTCTTTGCCTCAAGGCCTGTCCTGTCAATGCCATCACAATGGAAGACAATTTGGCTGTTATCGATCAGAGATTGTGTATTCATTGCGACGAATGCTTAGCTGTATGTCCTACCACTGCCATCAGAAGAGGCTTGTTAGGAGCAAAGGGAAGCCATCAGGATAATCCTAAGTCCAAAACCATGGTCAAGAAAGAGGCTCCTCCGACTATTGCCGGATAACTTGCCCTTGCACAGGCCCGATTTGTGTGCTAATATTTTCTTTGCGCGTTTATGGAGTTGTTCTTAAAATTACTGCGCAAGTAAGACAGGAGGTGCGAATATGGCAAAATGTGAAGTATGCGATAAGAGTGTGTTTTTCGGCAGAAAAATCCGTATAACCCGATCCCAGATTTCCCGTCGGGCAAAAGTCAAACAAAGAGCTAATGTCAAGCGGGTAAAGGTAATCGTCGATGGAACTCCGAAAACAATGAGCGTCTGCACCAGATGTCTGAAGAGTGGTGCGGTTCAACGCGCTTAATTAATACTACCTGACTCTCAGGGACTGTCTCCTGCGCCAATTGGTGTCAAGACAGTCCTTTTTTAATTAGACAATCGTCTGATTTCTTTAATTCTCCCCGCCAAGCCTAAATTTTTATTAGTCAATGAATATGTCGATATTGTACTGGATCCTATGCGATGCAATAGTACTTGTTCATCAGGTAAAATCAGAGCAAAATCGACTTTCTCCCCTTGCTGCTCTAGTGTATCAAGAATCAAAATATCTCCGCTTTGAGCATACCTCAGGTCAAAAGAATTCGTTTCCGGATTAACCGGTAAACTGATCTTCTCGCCAAGTGCAGAAATGGACGCCGGATTGCGCTGAACTTCCAGGCCGCTAATCCTGCAGGCCAGATATAGAACGCCCGCCATATCTATACCCGCCGTTGTAATGCCATTCGGTACCCAGGTCGAACGGTTAAAAGCCAGAGCAGTACTAACCAGAGCAGATTGCAAATCATCAGGCTCCGGTAAATTTTGTTCAGGTTCCATGATGAAAACATCGTGTTTGCTGATCCAGCCTCCCACACCTTGGGGTAATCTGATCCGGAGCACCTGAGAATCCTGATAATCAGCGTAGAGCACACTTCCCAGAGGAGCCCTGGCAAGTACCGTACCGCCTTGAGTGTGACTCATGATGTCCTTGGACGAGGTTATGATAATGACTTTCAGGAGAGCCTGTTTCGGATCAAGTCCGGAAGCATCTGCTGAAACATCGGTTCTCAAAATATAGCCTTGCAGACCATTCTGCGTATTTACCAGCAGATATCTCTCATCTGAGGCATCAAGCAATTCCAGCCCCTCATTAAAAAGCAGTTCTGCCACTCGCACTGCTCCACGTCGGGGCTCTTTATAAAGCCAACTGCTATTTGCAGTGACGACCACCAGATTTTCCTGCGCATAGGAAATTTCTGCAGCCGTTTGCACTGGCATCTCTATCTGCTCCTTGTCTCTGAAGAGACGGGGCAGAATCCAGAATATGCCCGCAATCAAAATGAAAGCTATCAAAACAGCTATTAACCAGGAGGGAAATCTGCTTCTCTTCTTGGTGACATAGAGACCACGCACATCTTCAGAGCTTGGCCCTTCAGGGGGTGAAATCTGTGATGGCCCCGGCAAAGCCTTGGGAACGATCTTAATCTTGCGGGGCCGATCATCTATCTTATTTGGTTCCGTATTCCCGGTCATCTATTGCCTCTAACTATCGCAGGCCATATAGCAAACTGCCGCAGCATAAGCTTTTTCATGCGTAATACTGACTGTCAGGGACTTTCCGCCCAATTCATCATACCTTGCCCTGGCTGCGCCGGACAGTTTCACTATTGGGGCACCCAGTTGATCTTTTATAATCTCAATATCAGTAAATTGAATACCTCTGATCATCAGACCGGTGCCCAAAGCCTTGGCGACTGCTTCTTTCGCTGCATAATATCCGGCTAAAGATTGAGTCCTGCGCCCACATCCGGCTAATTCGCTCTCGGTAAAAATTCTTTCTAAAAAGCGGTCGGAGCCTTTGCTAATTGCTGACTCAATCCGGCTTATTTCTACCAAGTCCAATCCACATCGAATATCCACTGAAACCTCGTCTTGTATTTATAGAAAATAGCTTATGCGTCACTCAATATGCGTAATGTAGATTAGTCTTGCATCTACTGTTGGCTGCGAACAAGACGCAAGTCAACTTCAGGCATTTTATAACATAGAAAATTGCCGCTGATGCGACTGGCAATTCTTTTATCATAAATCTCCTGCAGATCAATCGCATTCAAGTTGCTGGTAATTATCGTATGCAACCCCTCTTGTTGCCTCCGATCCAGCAGCAGAAGCAAGTCGGTGTAACTGAGATCCTTCTGAATCTCAGAGCCCAAGTCATCCAGTATCAGCAGATCGCAGCTCCATAGAGCCTCTGTCAGGATCTGGAGCTCGTTATAGCGATCCGGGTCAGGGCGAAAACTGATTTTCTGCTGATTCCATTCTTGAAGCAAATCAAAGAAGACAGAGGCCGGCAGCACAAAGACCGAATAACCATGAGCCATTACCTCTCTTGCAATACAACTGATCAGCCAGGTCTTGCCGCTTCCCTCCTGTCCGGAAAAAAAGAGATTCTTGTTTTCTAATAGAGAAAAATGTTGACTGTAGGTGCGAACAATATCCAGCATTGTCTTCATATGATCCCTGGGTCTGGACTTCTGGCCGTTCTTAACGATCTCTTCCGGATAAACTCCGGGGTCGGTCTGATCAAAACTCGCTTCCGGCAATAAGGCAGAGGGCAATAACTGAGATAATAGTGCTTGCCTCAGTTCTTCATAGCAGGTACAGTAACATTCATCAACCAATCCCGTATCCTGACATTTCGGGCAATGCCAGACGGGCTCAGCATAGTTTAAAGAAATTCCCCGCTCAAACAGATATTCCTTCAATCTTTGCTCTGCTTTGCCCAGCTCCCGATCCGCCTGCTGTCTGGCAGCCTCATCTTCACCCAGGGAGAACTGTAAGTAAATCAATCCTTTCTGATTGACCGCATCTTCAAGCTCAACAATTTGAGGGTATTCAGCAATAATCAGTCGACGTTTCTGTTCCGCTTGGGCTTGAGCCAGATTCCGTCGCTGTGAATATATTTTCTCAATCTCCAGATTTAGTATGTGGCCGAGTTCACTCATTGTTGATTCCTCTTACTGTTCATTCTCATTGGCAACTTCTTCGGCTTCATCCTTAATTTTAGGATACTTAAGTCCAAAGGCCGCATTATAATCGACAAACGAATCTGAACCGGCATAATTACCCCGATTGCGGGATTTTATCGAACCGCGTCTGCCCTGTTTTCTACTGTCTTGCCATTCCTTTTGTTCTTCTTTTATATCTGCCACAGATTTCAGATTCTTGTCATGCCAGCGCTTTAAAGTCGCGTCAGCGTAATTCAGAGGATTGCTGCTGCCTGCACTATTCTCAAGAGCAAGGCTGATTACTTCCAGATCACAGCCAAGTTCATAAACCCAACTTTCTACCAATCTCATACTCGGCGCACTGCTGGGAATTCTCAATTCCTTGCAGACATGTCTGTAAATAGCCAGAAATTTCTCATTTTCTTCATAAAAATCACTGAGCTCGGAAAATGTTCTGATTTGATGTTTGCCCCATCTGTCAGCGATTGCATTAAGAAAAGGTCTGTTTAAGCGGCCCCATTTGTCTGAAGCGGTAGCTTCAGCGAATAGAGCCTGGACTACTGCCGGTTCAAATTGAAATTTCAAAAACCAATTATCAATCATATTGTACCAAGCGTGTGTCATCAGGCCCTGGAAATACTCATTATTAATGGCGGTAATAACCTGTTCCCGCTCTGAAATAATTTCCGGCGACAATATCGACACCTGAGAACTCTGTCGGTCCTCAATCAGAGTTCTGATCTCTAAGGCTTTCAAGTCTGACAATTTTATCCCATTCTGCTCCAATATGATCAATTCTGCTTCGACCAGCTCACTTAGAGCCAGATCAATCTCTTTTGGGGTATGTGATAAACGCAGACTCAGATCTTTCCTGTCGATCTCTCTTTTTCCATTGTGATAGGCCGATAGAAGCAGAAGGTAGCATTTAATGGCAGCATGCCCCAGTTTCGGCATATATTCCTGTATGAATATATCCGGAACCAGGGTGTCTGACAGTAGATATTTATCTTGTCCTATAATCTTCATGGCAGACCTCAGCTTAAGATTAAGAGCCCGTTCTCAGATGAGAACGGGCTCTCATTATAACATATTTTTTCCTTAGTTCCGGGCGTTCAATCTTCCCACCACGGAATCAAGTGCCCGCCGTCTATTCAGACGCCATGCGGAGATAGTACTGATAACGCTCCTCAGCAGTCTTACGACTATTTTCAAAGTTCTCTTTGACTGTGTCTTCCGGATAAGTCTTAAGCAGTGAGGTATAGCG
>JAAZGH010000060.1 GCA_012511325.1 Clostridiales bacterium
ATCCAACACCATCCAGCCGGGCTCAAAGCCTGAGAGCTTAAAGGCTTCAATAACTTCCAGACGTTTGATCAGCCGGCTTTTTCTCTGGCCTTTTGCCTGCTGCAGCTGTTCGCGCAAATCGTCAGCCAGTTGGTCAATATCAATCTGGTTCAGCAGGTCCTTGATCGCTTCAGCGCCCATTTTGGCTACGAAGTCATGCCGCCCATATTCAGCAATATACTCTCTATATTCGCGCTCGTTAATAATATCGTATTTGTTGAGATCGGTAGAGCCCGGATCAATCACAATATAGGCGGCAAAATAGAGAATTTTCTCCAGATTGCGGGGTGACATATCCAGAACCAGGCCCATGCGGCTGGGAATGCCGCGGAAGTACCAAATATGAGAGACAGGCGCGGCCAGACGTATATGGCCCATTCTCTCCCGCCTGACCTTGGATCTGGTTACTTCAACACCGCAGCGATCACAAACGATGCCTTTATATCTGATTTTTTTATATTTACCGCAGTGACATTCCCAGTCCTTGGTCGGTCCGAAAATCTTTTCGCAGAACAGGCCGTCCAGTTCCGGTTTCAGAGTGCGGTAATTGATTGTTTCAGGTTTTTTGACCTCGCCATGAGACCATTCCAGAATTTTTTCCGGAGAAGCCAGGCCAATTCCGATTGCTTCAAAATTATTGATTTCCGACATATTATCCCTCATCCAGAACTTACATCTCTTCTTCCGCGTCCGCGTCGTCCGCTTCCAGCTCTTCTGACATTATTGCTTCAATATCGCCCTCGGCTGTGAGCTCGCCGGCAGTATAGCCGGCCGCGGCCAGTTCGCTGGCGCTCAGGGGCGTATCCCCCAGCAGATCAGTCAGATCCTTAATGACACTGGCGGCAGTCTCCTGCTCTTCACCGGAGACGTCTTTGATTTCTACCAGTTCATTCTTTTCATCGATAATTCTAACATCCAGTGCCAGAGACTGAAGTTCCTTGACCAGGACTTTAAATGCTTCCGGAACTCCGGGTTCAGGGATATTTTCTCCCTTGACAATAGCCTCATAGGTCTTGGTCCGACCCTGGATATCGTCTGACTTGACTGTCAGAATCTCCTGCAATGTGTAAGCCGCGCCATAGGCCTCCAGTGCCCAGACCTCCATCTCCCCGAATCTTTGACCGCCGAACTGAGCTTTGCCGCCCAGCGGCTGTTGCGTAACCAGTGAGTACGGCCCGATCGAACGGGCATGGATCTTATCATCAACCAGATGCAAGAGCTTAAGATAGTACATGATGCCCACTGTAATCCTGTTCTCAAAAGGCTCGCCGGTACGTCCGTCATAGAGAATAGTTTTACCGTCATCATCGATGCCGGCCAGTTTAAACGCTTCAACAACATCACTTTCTACCGCGCCGTCAAAGACAGGAGTTGATACGCGCCAGCCGAGCTTCTTAGCGGCCAGGCCCAAGTGAACTTCCAACAGTTGACCGATATTCATGCGGGAAGGCACGCCCAGAGGACTCAGCACAATATCCAGCGGTGTGCCGTCAGGCATGAACGGCATATCCTCTTCAGGCAAGATACGGGATATAACACCTTTATTGCCGTGTCGTCCGGCCATTTTATCGCCAACGGAAATTTTTCTCTTCTGGGCGATATAGACTCGTACCAGCTTGGAAACACCATGTTTGAGCTGCTCATCATCTTCTCTGGTAAAAACTTTGACATCGACAATAATGCCGGACTCGCCATGCGGAACGCGCACGGATGTATCTCTGACTTCGCGGACTTTCTCGCCGAAAATGGCACGATAGAGTCTTTCCTCCGGAGTCAATTCTGTTTCGCCCTTGGGCGTAACCTTGCCGACAATGATATCCCCCGCATGAACTTCGGCGCCGATACGGACAACGCCTTCTTCATCGAGATCTTTCAATGCATCATCGCCGACATTGGGAATCTCTCTCGTGATTTCCTCCGGCCCTAATTTAGTATCTCTGGCTTCGCATTCATATTCCGTAATATGAATTGAGGTGTACACATCATCACGAACCAGGCGCTCACTGATCAAAATCGCATCTTCATAATTGTAACCTTCCCAAGTCATGAAACCGATCAGCACATTTTTGCCCAGTGCCAATTCGCCATCAGCTGTTGACGGACCATCGGCAATAATATCGCCTGCTTTGACGGTATCGCCCTTTTTGACCAGCGGTCTTTGATTGATGCAGGTTCCCTGGTTGGAGCGCACATATTTGGTCAGCGCATATTTATCGATTTCATTTTCCCCGGTGCGAACTAAGATCAGATCCGCCGCCACAAACTCAACCACGCCGTCATTTTCGGCGACAATGCAGACCCCGGAATCCTTGGCTGCCCGGTGTTCAATACCGGTGCCGATAATTGGCGCCTCAGTCTTGATCAGGGGAACTGCCTGTCTTTGCATATTAGAGCCCATCAGAGCGCGGTTGGCATCGTCATTGCCCAGGAAAGGAATCAGGGAAGTTGCCACCGATACCAGTTGTTTGGGCGAAACATCCATCAGGTCGACTTGCTCCGGCGGCAATTCAAGAAATTGATTCAGATAACGGCAGACAACTAATTCTGAGACGAACCTGCCTTCATCTGTCAGCGGCTCATTGGCCTGAGCAATATTATAATAATCTTCTTCATCGGCAGTCATGTAGCGGATTTCCTCAGTAACCACGCCTTTTTCTTTGTCATAGACACGATAAGGAGTCTCGATGAAGCCGTATTTATTAACCCTGGCATAGGTGGCCAACGAATTGATCAGACCGATATTCGGTCCTTCAGGAGTTTCGATCGGACACATCCTGCCATAATAGGAAGAGTGGACATCGCGAACTTCAAAATTTGCCCTCTCCCTGGAAAGCCCGCCGGGTCCAAGAGCGGATAGGCGTCTCTTATGAGTAAGCTCGGCCAGAGGATTTGTCTGATCCAGGAACTGAGACAATTGCGACGAACCGAAAAATTCCTTGATGGCGGCGCTGACAGGGCGTGTATTGACAATATCCTTAGCCTCGGCATTTGTCTTATCGGACAGAGACTGCATACGCTCGCGTATAACACGATCCATGCGTGAGAATCCCAGTCTCATCTGATTCTGCAAGAGCTCGCCGACGGAACGGATACGGCGATTGCCCAGATGGTCAATATCATCTATTTCGCCGACTCCGTAGTTCAATCCGATAAAATAACTGACAGCGGCCAGAATATCGTCAACCGTCAGATGATGAGGGATTAAATCGCGCTGATGATATTTGAGCAGCTTGACCAGAGCAGCGACCGGATCATCACTTTCCCTGGCTTCCTTAGCCAAAGCGCGCAGCACCGAAGTGCGGACCAGCTCATTGATACCGCATTTGTCGAAATCAACTTCTGCCAGTTCTTCTTCATTGAAGAAACGCAACAGATACTTGGGCGCGACTACGCGGCCGTTGCCCACAACACGGAGTTGATGCTCATATTGGACTAAATTTTCACCGACCATCTGGATCGGATAAATGTCCAGATGGTTAACGCCGGAGTTCTGAATATAGTCGGCCATTTCTTTGGTGATGATATCGTCTTTCAATGCCAGAATCTCGCCATCTTCATCAATAACATCGGTTGCCGCCCGATGTCCGACAACGCGGTCGGCGAGCGATAATTTTTTGTTGACTTTATAAATGCCTACTTTGGCCAGATCATAGCGATTAGCGTCAAAGAACATATTCTGCAGAAAGCTTTCCGCCCCCTCGCGGGTATATACCTCGCCTGAGCGCAGTTTCTTGAACATTTCCTGCAGGCCTTCCATTTCTGAACTGCAGCCATCTTTTTGCATTGTGCGCATCAGGTTTTCTTCATCGCCGAAGATCTCCTGAATCTCCATATCGGTGCCAAAACCCAGCGAACGCAGGAAAATTGTCAGATGAAATTTTCTCGTGCGGTCGATCCTGACCCAGAGCAAGCCATTGGCGTCAGATTCAAATTCCAGCCAGGCTCCGCGGTTGGGAATGATTTGCCCCGTATATAATATGGCATCATTCTTGTCTTTTTCCGTACCGAAGTAAGCCCCCGGCGAACGCACCAATTGGCTGATAATGACACGCTCGGCGCCATTGATA
>JAAZGH010000061.1 GCA_012511325.1 Clostridiales bacterium
CGGTTAAGTATCTGGGAGGCCAGCGCCAGAGCCCGGCGAGTATTGACTTTGAAGAACTCCTGCGGATCAATCTCAAGTGTGCCGACAGCAACACCCATCTGAGACATTATTTCAATCACATCAGTTAGCGGAATGCGCCCCTCTTCATGCTCTTCAATCTGTACGATTGTTTGATTGAGCAGTTCTGTATCAAAGCAATAAATACCGCCATTGACTTCCCTGATCGCCCGGGTCTCGGCATCGGCCTCGCCTTCTTCCACAATGGCGATCAGTCGTCCGGTTTCATCTCTCAGGATGCGCCCGTAACCGACGGGATCTTCAACTTCCGCTGTCATTACCAGAGCGCCCCAATTTCCGGCGGCGAAACTCTCCAACAGGCGGGTAATCGTTTCCGGTCTGATCAAGGGAGTGTCGCCGGCCATGACGATGGTAGCCCCTTTTCTCTCATAGAGAAACAATTCCGCCTGATTGACTGCATGCCCGGTGCCAAGCGGCACTTCCTGTAAAGCAAAAGCTACTGTTTCACCCAGCTCGGCTCTGACTTTTTCCTGACGATGGCCGACGATATACATCTGGTCAATAATACCGGCCTGATCCAAGGCTTTTTTCACCCAGGTTACAACCGGTTTGCCGGCGGCCTCCAGCATTACTTTGGCCTCAGCCGAGCACATTTGATTATCTTCCCAAGCCGCTAAAACGATGGCGCATTGTTCCATGTCCGCTCCTTTGTTTCTGCAAATAAGACGCGCAACTAGCCTCGCGCCGAGTCTGACCCGAGGTTAAAGTTCGCAGTATGTGTACTAGGTCTATCCTTTGCGGTTCTTGACCGCCTATATTCCATTTCATTATATCATTCCGGAATAAACGGAAATAGGCTGATAGGCTGATTTCAGTGTTTGGTTCACCGTTGCCACGCTCTCCTGTCAGTCCGGACATAAAAATAAGCCAGTTTGTACTGGCTTTTTCCGGCGCATATCAATAATTCAATCGTGGCAGATGATCGTTCAAGTGGCCTCTAGCTTACAAAATCAATTTCCGTAATATTTGTCATCGGCTCTTCACGCTTAATAATTTTAGCGCCCAGCTGCAGCATCTTTGCGACAAAATTCTCATAACCGCGCTCGATTAACTCAATATTGGCGATCTCCGTGGTACCGCTCGAGACAAGCCCCGCCATAACCATAGCGGCACCTGCCCTCAGATCATACGCCGCAACCCGGGAACCGGTAAATTGAACCGGACCGGTGACAAAAGCCGATCTGCCCTGAGTGACAATTCTGGCTCCCAGCTGCTTGAGACCGGGAATATATTGGAAGCGATTGTTCCAGACATTCTCCGTCACCTTGCCCACTCCCGCAGCCTGAGTCAGGAGAACCATCATCTGCGGCTGCAAATCAGTCGGAAAGCCCGGATAGGGCGCCGTAACAAAATTGGTCGCTGTCAGGGCAGTATGCGGAGCCCTCATAGCTCTAACTTCCTCTTCGCCTATTTCAAAGTCGACGCCCATTTCTCTCAACTTGGCGATCAAGGCATCGAGATGACTGGGAATTACATTCCGCAAGGCGATATCTCCTGCGGTCAGAGCAGCCATCGCCAGATATGTTCCGGCTTCGATCTGGTCCGGGATAATAGAATAACTCCCGGTCGGCCTAAAGGCAGCTCTGCCCCGGATACGGATAATATCAGTGCCGGCGCCTTGAATCCTCGCCCCCATCGCATTAAGAAAATTCGCCAGGTCTACAATATGCGGCTCTCTGGCGGCATTGTAAATTGTGGTCGTGCCTTTGGCTCTGGCAGCAGCCAGCATAATATTGGCCGTGGCTCCGACACTGACAATATCCAGAAAAATATTGCTGCCCGTAAGTTCACTGCAGCGGCAATAAACAACGCACTCTTCCTCGATGATTTCGGCACCTAATTGCCGCAAGCCTTTTAAATGCAGATCGATAGGCCTTCTGCCGAAATCGCAACCACCAGGCAGCCGCAGCTGTACTTCGCCAAAGCGCCCCAGCAAGGCACCAAGCAGATAATAGGAGCCGCGAAGCTTGCCGACCCGTTCAGAAATCGCGGTGCAATTATTGATAGTGGAACTGTCGATCAGAACGGTGCCTTCCGGCAGAAACTCAACTTCCGCCCCCAGTGATCTGAGAATCTCCAGCAAAGTGCGGATGTCGTCAATCAACGGTACATTCTCAATCCGGTAGCAGCCCTCCAATAGAGCTGTAGCCGCCAGCACCGGCAGCGCGGCATTCTTGGAACCGCTTATTTTAATTTCACCCTCCAGGCGCTGACCGCCCTCGAGCAGATATGAACTCACGGCTACCCCTCGTACAATCTATACACAATTAATAACCGGTTAATATTAACCGATATCGTCCTATATTGGCAAATGGTATTCAAATTCAACCTGTCAGTCCTTGAGGCACGGAGATATCGAAACGTCTGGCGGCAGTCAGCTGATAATCCAGACTTTCCTTAGCCCCCGCCGCTGTCAGAGCATCATTGACCGTCAAGAGGGCGAGAGGCGGGAAATTATTCTCCAGCGAAAGATGAGACAGTACGATTCGTTCGGTTCCCTGTTCCAGCAACTGCACACAGGCCCGACCGCAGTCATGATTTGAAAGATGTCCCTGATGACCGGCTATTCGTTCTTTCAGATACGGAGGATAGCTGCCGGCTTTCAGCATCCCCGGATCGTAATTGGCCTCCAGATAGCAGATATCTGTTCCTGCCAAAGCCTTGTAGACATATTCGTCCGTATAGCCCAAGTCGGTGCAGATGCCGATCATGCCCAGATCGGTCTTTGCGGTATAGCCGACAGGATCCGCCGCATCATGTGAAATCGGGAACGGTTTAATCTCGAAATCGTCGATCCGGATTGTCTCGTAATCGTAGATGACCCTGATCAGGTCGGGATCGACTTTGCCCAAGTCTGAAAGGCAGGCTTGCAGAGTTTTGCGGTTAAGATAGAGCGGAACCCGGTAACGACGGAGCAAAACACCTAACCCGGAGATATGATCCCAATGCTCATGGGTTAACAGAATACCTTTCAGCTTTGCCGGGTCTTCTTCCAGCTCTTGCAAGGCACAGGCCAGTCCTCTGCCTGTAATGCCTGCGTCAACCAGCAAGGAGCTCTGCTCGGAAGCAAGCAGAATCGCGTTGCCGCTTGAACCGGAGCGCAGAGCACAGGATCTGAGATATCTCATCGGTAACTGCCTGTATCAACTTCATATCGGGTAATAACTCCGCCCAGTGAGCTGATTTTATCAATAGTGTCTTCGTAGCCGCGCTCAATTACGCC
>JAAZGH010000062.1 GCA_012511325.1 Clostridiales bacterium
AATTCCTCCCTGAGTCTTTCCACGCCTACGCCTCCAATGTAGAGTTCATTGTTTCTGGCCTCCATCGTTCCAAAAAATTTCACTGAATACACTCCCTTGAAATTACGATTAAACACAAAAAACCACGAGCAAAAGGCCTCGTGGTCACAGTAATCCTTCTGCCCAAACGCGAGCAGCGCTGCAAATAAATACCGTCGCAGCCTTAGAGTAAAACAACTAGGCCTTGATTGTCACTATCTCTCCGTTCTGTTTCAGGATCGAATGGGCCGGCACATATCCTCGCACCGTTGTTAGCGGATAAATTCTGCTACCTGCACCTATCACAGAACCGGGATTAAGTACAGCATTGCAACCAATTTCCACCTGGTCGCCGATCATTGCTCCCATCTTCCTAAGATCGGTTTTTATTCTGTTTTCCGAGATTCTTATTTCCACATTTGTTCTATCAGATTTTATATTTGATGTAATTACTCCTGCGCCCAGATGGGCACCATAGCCCAGAATCGAATCGCCGACATAGTTAAAATGGGGCGCTTCTACTTTCTCAATTAAGATAGAGTTCTTTATTTCAGTAGAATTGCCTACAACACAATTGTTGCCAATCAGAGCATTGCCGCGCAGAAAGGCACAATGTCTGATTTCAGTTCCCGGGCCGACAATGATATTTGTGCCTAAAAAAGCCGACCTGGCTATGATGGCGGATCTGGCTATCCAGACATTGCCGGAATGTTTGACATAGTCGGACTCCGGCAATTTATTGCCTAAGGCCTCAATAAAGCCGCCAATATCTTTAAGGATTTCCCAAGGGTATTCAGAGCTTTTTAGCAGTTCTTCCGCCATGCCGTATCCATGTGGGAATAATGCTCTTGTTGTCAAAAAATTCTCCATATACTTCCTCAGCTCTTAGTAGTTAATATCTGCCATACAAAACCCGTAGGCGTACAACACCTACGGGGCTCGTGGTCGAGGTGAAGGGACTCGAACCCCCGACATCTTGCTCCCAAAGCAAGCGCGCTACCAGCTGCGCTACACCTCGAAACAACGCCATTGTAACCATAGTGCCGATAATCTGTCAATTTATCCTCCAGCTCTTTGACCGGCAGTAAACTTCTTAATTTGCAGCCATTAGATCAATCTGGCAATCGATTTGCGGATAGTTCAACAAGCTGTCAATCACGTCAAAAGACGGGTTCAAATTCTCACCAGCCAAAAGCAACGGGGCTGTCAAAGAAATTTTTTCTTTTCGTACCGGGTGAATAAAATCCATTCTGTAGCTGTGAAGGGCTAAAGTCGGAACCCTTTGATCCAGCTCAGAGCCCTGACCATAGCGCCTATCACCTAATAAAGGCAGATTGCGCAAAGAAAACTGGACCCGAATCTGGTGCGGGCGTCCGGTTATAAGTTCGATTAGAACAAAAGAAAGGGGCTCATCCGCGACAGTGAGAGAAAACAATACCTTGTATTCAAGCGCCGCTTCTTTTCCCGCTGTAGAAGTGACCGCGTAATAACGACCGTTAATTCTATCAAGAGAAAGATAATCGCGGAACTCTCCCCCCGTTTCTTTTGGTTTCCCTTTGACTAGAGCCAGGTAATATTTGCCGACAAGATTATTCCTGAAAGCCTCAGACAATCTATCCGCTGCTTTTGAGGTAAGAGCAAAAATCATCAGACCGCTGGCCGGCTGATCGAGGCGATGTACCAGTCCCAGCCAGGCCTTTCCGGGTTTAGCTCTGGATTTTACAAGGTAATCCTTGATTAGATTGACCATATCAGGTCTCCCGGAGGCATCAGCCTGTGACAGCACGCCCGGTTTTTTAATAGCCGCCAGCACATGATTGTCTTCATATATTACTAATAGAGAATTATCAGATGTCATCGTTTTTTGCTCTGGTATAAAAACTGTAATGCTAACAATTATACAGTATAATAGATAAATCAGGAGGGCAGCTATGACACCACATATTCTCATTTGCGACGATGATCATGTCGTGCATGAATCTTTAATTATCTATCTTGACGCAGAGAACTATACTCATATCTCTGCTTTTGATGGTTTGGAAGCCATAAAATTATGGGAAAGCGAGAAGCCGGATCTGATTATTCTTGATTTGATGATGCCCAAAATGTCAGGTATGGATGTCTGCCGCGAGATTCGAAAAAAGTCTAATGTTCCGGTTATCATGCTGACCGCCAGAGGTGAAGAAATTGACCGTATTCTGGGTTTGGAGCTGGGTGCCGATGATTATATTGTCAAGCCCTTTAGCCCGCGCGAAGTCATTGCCAGGATTAAAGCAGTACTGCGCCGATTCCATGATAATGACACCGGATCGGCCTCTTCTATATTGCGCTTTGAAGGTTTGGAAATTAGCCTTGACAATTATCAGGTCAAAGTCAAGGGAGAGAATGTGGCTTTCACACCTAAGGAAGTTGAGATTCTCCATCTCCTGGCTTCCCACGCGGGACAAGTCATGGACCGCGAGCAGATATTGTCCAAGGTCTGGGGTTATGATTATTTTGGCGATACCAGAACTGTTGATACTCATATTAAGCGCATCCGCCAGAAAATTGATCAAGCCGATGCCAAATACGGTCTGATTACAGTGTATGGCGTAGGTTATAAATTTGAAGCTGAAAAATGAAAAACAGTTTCTTAGTACGTAGATTTTTTATTTTGCTAGTGGTAGCAGTTATTCTCTGGACTGCTCTGACAGCAGTCTTCTACTCATTTATCGCCCAACCGGTTTTCACACGCATCAAAGTTAAAGAGATTACCCCTCGTATTGACGTCATTTCGCGCCGGGTTGCCGGCACTACCAGTTATGACCCTTTTGTCAGCGATACTGTCTCCATGTCTTACGCCTTATTCGGCAATTGGATCTTTTTAGTTGATCAGCAAGGCATAAAACTTCATACGGAAATCGAGTTTGAATCTCAGCAAGCCCGGGACACTCTGCTTAAACATGTATATGAGTCCCATCTGCAGATGTTAGATTCCGATGAAGAGGTCAAATCACGCATTGAACGGGTCCCGGATATTAAGGGCTCCCTGATCTTTGTTTCCGTGCCGATTAGAGCTGACGGCTTTCGATACGGAACCGTAGTAGCGGTTCATCCCATGCAGGAGATGAATGCCAGTATTCTTAGTTTAAATTTGGCTTTGCTGTTTTCCTCCCTGGTTGTTTTGCTGATTATGACAGTGCCAGTTCTGATTGCAGCCTTTCGCATTGTACGACCCCTGCAGTCAATCCGAAATGTCGCAATAGCTATTTCTGCCGGCGACTTCACACAAAGAGCGGAAGAAAAAGAGGCAGGAGAAATCGGTGATCTCAGTAGAGCCATGAATCAATTAGCTTCGCAGCTTTCTCAGGCTTTCTCCGATTTACGAATTGAACGCAATCGTCTGCGTCAAATACTGGATGGCATACAGGAAGGGATCATCGCCACCGACAGCAATGGTTTGGTTACACATTCCAATACCGCGGTCTGGTCTGTTTTCGGCATCAAAGGCCCGGATTTAAAAGGCTTGTCCCCCGACGCTTTTCTGCGCACCTCGCGACTGGATAATTTCTTCAGTCAGGCTATGCGCACATGTACAACCACACATGTAGTAATATCAAAAGATCATCGTCAAATCGACAGCCTCATCACACCTCTGGAAACAGATAAGCA
>JAAZGH010000010.1 GCA_012511325.1 Clostridiales bacterium
ATTCACACAGTACATCCATCCGCTCCAGCGCCCGCCGTCGAACTCATAAAGGTTATTGATGCCTTCCACATATGCGCCGCTGCCGGATCCGCCGGAGTATTCCATATGCAACTTGAATTTGTCACGCGCCATTTTCAACACATCAAGCACGGTATCGCCGTCTTTTATCTCAAATGTTGTGGTGTCAAGTATGCAGCCTGATGCGGGAACTATGCCCGCCCACTTGGCCTCAAGGTGCATTCCGTTGGCTACCGCCGTATCGCAGCGTATGTGCATGGTAACGGTGTCCTTCTTGGGTTCTGCCGTCTGGACAGGCGCGGGTGTTATAGAGGCCTGCGGCTCGTGGATTTGCTTTCCGTCCGGCTTTTCGGTTTTGGGTTTTGGTGCGAAGGGAGTGACCGCCGCGCTTGACTCAGGTACGGGTGTATTGTCGCTCCTTTGTGGGCGCCCGTCAGGCGCTGTGCCCAGCTCGTAAAATTCCTTTACATTGTCGGGAGCAGAGCTTGGTGTTTGCGCAGCAGGCCTATCCACGCTTGGCACGTTGCCGAAGCTGAACGCGTCCTTAATCCACACATACCATGGTCTTTTGCTAGCCTCAGGCGCGTTTGCCGCCGCGTTTTCGTTTTCTATGTAATCAAGCTCAAGCTGTTCGTCGTCGCTTGACGCCACTGTATCCCATTGGGCGCAGGCGGCCATGGCGAAAAGCGCAGCCAGAACCATAATAAGTGCAAGTGCCTTTTTTACTCCTAGCATGTCGCATTCTCCTTTTTATTCTGCGTGGCGGGCTTTGCCTCGCTCTCCTGCTGCTGCTCCTGTTCCCTGGCAGCTGTTACGGCATCCGGCCCGCCATCCAGGCGCAGAACACAGAAGCCACCTTCAGCAGACATATCCACAAAGGCTTCTCCCTGCGTAAGATCGAAAACTACATACTCCTGCGGGCTTACATTTGCCTGCTTTTTTTCTCCGGTAGAGTCAGCAGATGATCCGCTAGAGTGCCGAGCTTGAAGGATGATGCTTGTCTGTGTGTTCTCTTCCAGCCTAACGCAGTTCGTTTCGCCCAGAGACAACGTGACGGTGGAGGCGTTCAGTGTTTCTATCCTATCGCCGTCCCTGATATTGACATCGTTCTTAAGCGAGTAGGATATGCCTGCGCGCTCAATACTGACGCTACCTGATTTGCCGCTGGAGATAAATGTCAGCTGCTCGTTCTCCGGCTTATCGAACCAGCCCTGCAAACTGCCTATATTGAGTACGACTGCAATAATTATGGCAACGATCGCCACTACCATTATGAGATTGAGTAGCTTTTTCTTTTTTAAGGAGTTCATCCTTCCATCTACCTCTAAAATATAAAAAAAGCTGTGACGAGAAAATCATCACAGCCATATGTCTGTATATCTATTTGCTCCCAATTAAAGGGTACGCAAACACCTCTTGTAGGTCTTCTGACTTACGCTTTCTAAAGAAATAATTTCCTTAAGTGACCATGCTCTGCCTTCTCAAGATCCTCTTGCACTTTCAGATCCCAATGACTGATTTTCATCAACGAGCACGGCACAGGCGCTTACAGCGGCGGATACCGTCCGGGACTTGCACCCGGTTCCCTTGTCCATCTCCGAAGTCTCGTCCGCTTCGGAGCCACAAAAGACGAATATTTACTTGTCAATTAGCACACGGACATTTGTCTAAATATCACTATAAAAGCTCTGGATAATTATGTCAATAGATAGTCTAGACTTATTGTAGCATACTTTGGGCTTGGCAGGGCTTGGCAAAACCAAGGACCAATTTGTAGCCACGAACCAAATCTATTTATTGGACACTACCCGGTAGCGCCTTCGTTAAAAAAATAATTATCTTTATGCTTCAAAATGTTAGATCTTAACGAAGACAATTGATACAAGGGTATATATTCAGGCAAATATGTTTCGCGCTTCTATAATTTCAGAGATAAAATGCAAATTTCGTAAAAACTCGCTCTAAAAATGTGCACCAAAAGCAAAAACTCACTCTAAAAATGTGTAAACATGATCTAAAGTCCCTCATTTTTTGTGAAATGATTGGTTTCTGAATCCTTTACCGCTATAATGAAAACAAGGGTGGTAAAATGTATGCTTTATTTAAAACGAAAAATCGATACTTTCTTAAAAGAGTGGAAAGCAAATCCGGACAGAAAACCTTTGATTATCAAAGGTCCCCGGCAGGTTGGCAAGACCGAATCTATCAGAAGGTTCGGCAATGTAAATTATAAGAGCGTTGTCTATATAAATTTTGTAGAAGAACCAAAGTACAAGCTGATTACAACAGACGGATATGGCGCGGAGGATATTGTCAAAAACATTTCCAGAATGGATCCCTCCAAGCAATTTATCGCGGGGGAGACATTAATAATCTTTGACGAACTGCAGGAGTTTCCGGATATAACGACGGCGCTGAAATTTTTTAAAACCGACGGCAGATTTGATATCATCTGTAGCGGCTCTATGCTGGGCATAAATTATCGTAGAATCGAAAGTAACAGCGTTGGCTATAAATCGGATTACGAGATGTACTCTATGGATTTTGAAGAATTCCTGTGGGCAAAGGGCTACGAGAACACCTTTATCGCAGATATGCTCAATCATATGAAGAGCCTCACACCGTTTAATGAAGTCGAAATGTCGGTTTGCAGCGAGCTTTTTCTCGACTACTGTATCTTGGGAGGAATGCCTGCGGTTGTTCGCGAGTTCATTGAAAGGGGTACTTTTGAGGGCTCGCTCAAACTGCAAAGACAGCTGATTATCGACTATAAAGAAGATATCCGCAAATATGCCGAGGGCATGGATCAAACGAGAATACTAAATGTGTTCAATCACATTCCGGTCCAGCTTGCTAAGGACAACAAGAAATTTCAAATTTCCAAGGTCGCACCCGGTGCACGTTTTCGTGATTATCGAGGGTGTATAGAATGGTTGGACGATGCCGGAATTGTTAACCTTTGCTATTGCTTAAACTTTCCCGAATTACCGCTTAGCGGAAACTACGACGATACTAAATATAAAATCTACTTCGCAGACAGCGGTATGCTTGTGGCTATGCTCGACGAAGAGGCTCAAGAAGATATGAGAGCCAATAGGAACTTAGGCGTCTACAAAGGCGCACTCTATGAGAATATTGTCGGGGAAGCCCTAATCAAGGGTGGATACAGGCTTTATTACTACAAGCGAAGCGATTCTTCCCTGAAGCAGGACTTCTTCGTTAGGACAGCGGAATCGCTTATACCAATCGAGGTGAAGGCAAAAGGGGGAACTTCCAAATCGATGAGAACTTTGATTGACGGGGGAAAATACTCAGATATTCATTATGGGATTAAATTTACCGGCGGCAATATCGGCTATAGCGACGAGATCTATACCTTTCCTTATTTTTGCGCTTTCTTGTTAAAGAGATATCTATCCGAACAGAATGTCATGTCCCCACGGTTGGTCACTTAGTTTCTGCATATGACGTGTAAAGAACTTGTGGGAGCCTGGTATTATAGATTAATTAGAAGTGGCTGGAGGTGTTGCCGATGAGAAGAAAAGACCGCGAAGTTACGGAGGTCAGGGATATCCTGAATATTGTCGGAAGGGCGAAGATTTTGCATTTGGGTCTTTTTGATCAGGAATATCCTTATATCGTGCCGCTCCATTATGGTTATGAACTTGTTGACGGGACACTTGTCTTTTTTATGCACAGCGCTGAATCAGGACAAAAATTGGCTTTGATAAGAAATAATGCAAATGTTTGTATTGAGCTGGACTGTGATATCGAGCTCATCTCCGGCGGCGATAACCCTTGTGAATACGGATCGGCATTTGCGTCGGTGATTGGCTGGGGAAGAGCGGAGATTGTCTCGGATGAAGAGGAGAAAATCAAGGGCTTAAGGCTGTTAATGGAGAATCAGACCGGTCGCGATTTTGAGATTGATAGCAGCATGGCCTCCTCGGTCGCAGTCATAAAAGTCGTTGTTTCTGAATTCATGGCAAAATCAAGACCAATGCCGCACTTGGATTAATAGTTTTCTAAGAATTGAGCCGCTGTGATGCAATGAGGTTGTTCTAATTCCAGAACAAGAAAATCTTTATCGCCTGTGATTAGTAAGTCGACATTGGCAAGTATAGCTGCATTCAGGATTGGTTGATTTTTTGGATCTCGAATGAGCTTTTCAGCATAGTAAGAGTCTGGAATCAGTTCGTAAGCAAGCTCTACGAGCAACACTTCTACATCTTGGGAATATTCCGGTTCCTTTCGTCTAATGACCTCCCTCAGCTCTCTAAGATTCTGCTCACAAAGCACCAGCTCGTGCTCTTCGGATACTTTGAGAAGGGCTTCGGCCGGTTTGGAAGCGGGAAAAAGAATAGCCGAAATTAGTATGTTGGTATCGACAAGTATTTTCACTTCCCGTACCGTACTTCATTGACCAAAGCCTGAACATCCTCTTCATTTGTGACTCCTATTTTTTCAGCCACACCTTCAAAAGCAGTCTGTGCCTTGTAAATGGCCTGAGCTGAAGCATTGTCGATGGTGATTTGTCCCTTTTCGTTTCGCATGAAAAGAACTTTATCACCGGGTTTTAGACCAAGTTCTCGACGCACTTCAAGCGGTACTGTGATTTGGCCATTGGATGAAATCTTTGCTAAATTCATCGCCCTACTCCCTTCTATATTCAATAAAATAAAGAAATACAAGTTTTCTTGATTTTATCATAGGGCAGATGGGAAATAAAGAACAACAAATGGCTCTTAGTTTTCAATGAGCGGTAACGATATTTAATTATTCTGCAACTGAAGCGTTTTGTCGCCGTTTTACGGGTATAGTTATGAGAAGAGGCTTTCAGGCTTTCCTTTGGTGCCTTTGCAGTACAATGGGATTATGCGGTAAAGCTTGGTTGCTGTTGGCCTTTTACGGGAGGGATGGCTTATGAGATCGGAACAACTCCATGATGCGATCGGCCGGGTGGACGATAAGCTCGTAGCGGCGACAGAACGGTTGATCGATAGAAAACCGGGGCGGATGCCCGTCCGGCTCAGAGTTGTGGCGGCCATGATCGCTGTCTGTCTGGTCGGCGGCGGCGTTTTCCTGTGGAGCAAAGCCGGGCGGACCGATGCGGTTACGGTGCTCGCCGAGCCGGTCTATCCCGAGCGGGCTAGAAGGCCCTTGTATCCCTGGGTTGAAGGATCCGAACAAGCTCACTCGGACGAGGAATCCCCCGATGTTGCGGAACCCGGACAAGTTAACCCGGATGAGGGATCAGCCGATTCGGACGAAGAGAAGTGGGAGCAATATGAGAAACAATACGATATCTGGCTGGAGGACCATTCCCGGCGGATAAAATCAGTGCCGCCCGTAGACGATGAGCTGATGGCCTTCACCGAACGGATGAATCTGCAAATACTCGCCGCCGATGACGGCAGAAACCATTTGTATTCGCCGGCAAATCTCTATCTGGCTCTGGCCATGGTGGCCGAATCCGCCGCCGGTGCATCCCGTGAGGAAATCCTGGCGGCTCTGGATGTAAAATCGATGGAGGAACTGCGCGCCAAGGCGGCCAATCTCTGGAATTCGCAGTATGTAGATGACGGCTCTGCCAAGAGTGTGCTCGGCAGTTCGATCTGGATTGATGATGAAGTCAAGGTAAAAAAAGATGCGATGGCAGTATTGGCTGAGATCTACAGGACATTTTCTTTTCAGGGCGATCTGCAAAAGCCGGAATTGATAACAAAGCTCAGATCCTGGCTGAATGAGATGACCGGCGGCCTGCTGCAAGACAGTGTCAATGAATTTGCATTTTCTGAACTCGACAAGCTGGTTTTAACGACAACTATTTTCCTGAAAGCAACCTGGGGTGAGAAGTTTAATAAGCAAATGACTGCCAAAGGCGAGTTCCATGCGCCGGCCGGAGATATTGAGGTCGACTTTATGTCCGAAACTGCAGACATACCATATTATTGGGGAGGATGTTTTAGTGCGATCGGCAAAAGTCTGATTGATGTGGGTCATGTCTGGTTTATTCTTCCTGACGAAGGCGTAAAGGTTAGCTCACTGCTCTCTGACCCGCAGATCAAATCCCTGCTTCGTACGAACTATCTGCAACCGTACCCTCAACAAAAAACTGTGACGGTTAATCTGAAAATACCTAAATTCGATCTGGCGAGTGATAATAATATGCCGCTCCGGGAGGCCATGCAAAAGCTGGGTGTGAAAAAGGTGTTTTCTCCTGAGGAAGCGGATCTTTCAACGATTACCGACTATAAGCCTATTTTTGTTGAAGATATTTTCCATTCGGCGCGGCTGACGATTGACGAAGACGGCGTCACAGGCGCGGCTTATACAATTATTCCTGATCCTATGGCATTGCCACCGCCCGGCGATAAAGTGGACATGGTCTTTGATCGCCCGTTCCTGGTAGTAGTCCAGGGCGCCGGCAATGTGCCGCTCTTCGTCGGCATCGTCAACCAGCCCTGAAGCGACAGCGCAGCGAGGGCGGCATCAGCAGCCTGCTCCACCGCGCCAGGGAGAAGCTCCGCTCCGAGCTCATCAGCGCCGGCTGGCTTGGTGATGAGGATAGTTCCTAATTAAAGAATCGGTATAACATTGAGTTGCTTTGTCCTAGGAAGATCCCGGATTAAAAAATCGGATTCGGCTATGGCAGCCGGGTGAACTGCCACCGGTAGACTTTATCGTGAGGAAGATTTCTGATCCTGTTAAATAAAAACGAGACAAAACATGATTTGCCGGATGCTCTGAATGTACACGATAATCATTGAAAAGCCGCCCTGTTTCTTGTTGAGTCAGCAGGGCGGCTTCTTTAGTTGTATGGTGTTAAATAGAGGGGGCCTCCAGACTAACACCTGATTAACTTACAAAATGGCAAGCAGTACGAAGTTGAGAATAAACAATACTACGGACACCCACAGGATTGGATGGACGTCTTTTGCCTCGCGCTTGCAGAGCTTTGTGATCACATAGAAAATAAAGCCTGCGGCAATACCGTATGAGATGCTGTAGCACAGAGCCATAAATACGCCGGCAAAGAATGCGGGTACAGCTTCCGTAAGCTCAGACCAATTGATCTCATTAAAGGAAGACATCATCATGATGCCGACGACAACCAATGCGGGCGCTGTAGCCGCAGACGGGATCGCGCTTACAAATGTTGCCAGAAACGCGCTTAAGGCAAAGCAGATGGCAACAACGACACTGGTGAGGCCGGTACGTCCGCCGGCGGCAATGCCGGCGGCGCTCTCCACATAAGTGGTTGTGTTGGAGGTACCGAAGATAGCGCCGATGGAAGTTGCCGTAGCGTCCGCAAACAGAGCTTTATCCATTTTGGACTTGAAGCCGGCGCTGCTCTCCATGGCTTTCTCGTCTTCCTCGCTGAAGATGCCAGAGCGGCGGCCGGTTCCAATGAAGGTTCCGATGGTATCAAATGTATCGGACAGACTCAAAGCGAAAATCGTGATCAGAACGAGAGGGATTTTGCCGGCATCGGAGAATAAGGATCCGAGGCCATCGCCTGTGAAGATAACGCCGAAGGTCGTAGGAAGCGCTGCGACTGCTTCGGTAAAGCTTATCGTGTCTCCTGTTGCGGTTAGTCCCATGGGAATGCCGATAATTGCCGTAACGATTATGCTGAAGAGTATCGCGCCCTTGAATTTCAGAAGTGTCAGTACAACTGTCAGCACCAAACCGATCAGGAACAACCACAGAGCAGGTTTGTCAAGGATTGAAATCGCCGGTACGCCGGCATCAAAATTAATGAAGCCAACGTTGAGTAACCCGATATAGGCGACGAAGATGCCGATGCCTCCGCCGATGGCGTTCTGCAAGCTGACCGGAATGGACTTTATGATGTGTTTGCGGAGTTTGGTAACCGTTATGATAATGTTAATTACACCGCATATAAATACCATCGACAGAGCCTGCTGCCATGTGAACTTTAGCGCAAAGCATACTGTATAAACAAAAAATGCGTTGAGTCCCATTCCGGGAGCCTGGGCATAGGGCACATTTGCGACAAGACCCATTACAAGAGTGCCGATGATCGAAGAAATTATGGTAGCGAGGAATACTGCGCCCCACTCCATACCGGTTTGACTGAGAATTGACGGGTTAACAACAATAATGTATGCCATAGCAAAGAATGTTGTTAAACCGGCCATAATCTCAGTAGAAACTGCCGTGCCATTTTCTTTTAGTTTGAACATCTTCTGTCTCCTTTTTTGACCATTTGTCGATAGCACTGTGGTCGAGAATGGTGAAATACAAATTAGACAATAAATTGCACAATATGCCTTTATTGCCTATATTGCATTTCTATAGTTATGCGGCGGTTGCTGTTCAGCAGAGACCCAGAACCCATCACGCTCAGAATTATACCGAAAATATGCCGAAAATGCTATATCAACTATGATAAATTTTGTCTGAATCTTGGCCGGCGGGACGACCCGGGGGCGCCTTCGTCTAAAAATCTGCGATGGTGGTGGCTTTACTGAACAATGTCGGTATGCTGAGGCTAAAATCAATAATAGTACCTCTGTTAACACCTCGTACCATTACATACATATTCTATGATGTAACTGATAAACCCCGTTTTTGTTTGGCTTTTATCAGTTATATCTGACATATTAGAGTTTTTAGCCTCGTTTTTCAATCGTAACTGTGATATGCTGTGATCAGCCGCAAGAAAGGGGGCTATGCGATTCATGATTAAACGCGAAATGTATATGAGCCGCATTCGTCCGTTCATCGGATCTGAGCTGATTAAAGTCATGACCGGTATTCGACGTTGCGGTAAGTCGGTCATGTTGGAATTGATTAAACAAGAGCTTACGGAGTCCGGCATTAGTCCGTCTCAGTTCATCTCTGTTAACTTTGAAAATATGGCATATGCCCATCTGCAAACTGCGAAAGCTTTGCACGATGAGATTATCAGGAGAACTGCTGGGATCGGCGACAAGGTCTATCTGTTCTTCGATGAGATTCAGGAAGTGCAGGATTGGGAGAAGTGCGTCAATTCTTTACGTGTCACTCTGGATTGCGATATCTATATCACCGGTTCTAATGCCAAGCTGCTGTCCGGTGAGCTGGCGACCTATCTGGGTGGGCGTTATGTGGAGTTTGTTATCTATCCGTTCTCTTTTGCTGAGTTTATAGAGCTGTACCGTCCCATAGCGCCGGAGGAGCCTATTCAAGAGTTTTTTCAGAAATACCTTCTGTCCGGCGGTATGCCATATCTTGCTAATATCCGCTATGCGGCTGAGCCTTCTAAGCAATATCTTCATGATCTATTTAATTCTGTTCAGCTGAAGGATATCGTGAAGCGAAATAGAATTCGTGATGTGGATTTGCTGGAGCGCATCATCGCCTATGTTATGGCCAATGTGGGAACTACCTTTTCCGCCAACTCTCTGGCGAAATTTCTCAAGAGCGAGAAGCGTACCGTAGCACCGGAAACGATCCTGAACTACATCAAATACTGCTGTGATGCTTATCTGTTCTATCAGGTTAAGCGTGAGGATTTGCAGGGCAAACAGATTCTCGCTTCCAATGAGAAATACTATATTGCGGACCACGGCATCCGTGAGGCTATCTTTGGCGGCAATACAAGGGATATCAATCTCATCCTTGAGAACATCGCCTACCTTGAACTGTTGCGCAGGGGCTATGAGGTAACTGTTGGCAGAAGCGGGGACAAGGAGATCGACTTTGTATGCAACAAGAGTGGAGAGAAGCTTTATGTTCAGGTTGTCTATCTGCTGGCAGCGAAGGAAACTATTGCTCGTGAGTTTGGAGCGTATGATAACATTCGTGACAACTTCCCGAAGTATGTGGTTTCGCTGGATGAGTTTGACATGAGCCGTGCCGGTATTAAGCACCACAATATTCGGGATTTCCTTCTGATGGAGGAATGGAACTGATCGGCCGGTAATTGGGGCATTAGTTAGCTGGGAGACTTCTAACACCATCGTATGTACACCTAATTTCATCGCTATATTCTTTAACTAATTGCGTTGCGAGATATCCCACACCACCGTAAGTACACCTGTTCATTCCGAGCCGCTTCCGATCTTACATCTGAGGGGTACTTGTACCAGCGTCGGGCTAATCTAAGGCAGGCGGGGCGACCCGGGGGCGCCTTCGTATGAAAATCTGCGGCGGTTAGTTCATTACCTTCAGCTAAAAATACAATTGTTTATAGGGTATAATCTTTATTCGGTAGTTAGATGTATTTTGAGCCGGAGGCAGGATTGAAATGAAACCGGATTATGGCAAGATAGCTTTGGCGCGGCATGAGGAGTGGCGCGGCAAATTTGAGATCAAGACGCGGGTGCCCGTGGCTAATGAAGAGGACTTGGCGATTGCCTATACGCCGGGCGTGGCGGCGCCTTGTCTGGAGATTCAGCGTGATGTCGACCGCAGCTATGATCTGACCAGACGCTGGAATTTGTGCCTGGTGGTGACGGACGGCAGCGCTGTGCTCGGCCTGGGCGATATCGGGCCGGAGGCGGGTATGCCGGTGATGGAGGGCAAATGCGCTCTGTTCAAGGCTTTTGGCGGTGTCGATGCCTTCCCGCTCTGTATCAAAACGCAGGATGTAGATCAGATTGTTGATACGATCTACAATATTTCCGGCAGTTTCGGCGGGATCAATCTCGAGGATATTGCGGCGCCGCGCTGTTTTGAGATTGAGCGCCGGCTTAAGGAGCGCTGCGATATTCCGATTTTTCATGACGATCAGCACGGGACGGCGATCGTGACTTTTGCCGGCCTGATCAATGCTTTGCGGCTGGTGGACAAGAAGCTCTCCGAGGTGAGGATTGTCTTCAACGGCGCCGGGGCTGCCGCTACGGCGGTGGCGCGGCTGTTGCTCTCGGCCGGCGCCGGTCATATCACGATCTGCGATCTTTACGGGTCCGTGTATCCGGGGCGCCGGGAGGATATGAATCCGGACAAAGAGGCGATCGCCGCGGTTACCAATCCGGAGCGGAGAGTGGGCTCATTAGCGGAAATACTGGTCGGCGCCGATGTCTTTATCGGACTGTCCGGGCCGGACGCTGTCAGCCGCGGGATGGTTGCCTCAATGGCGGAGCGGGCCATTGTCTTTGCCTGCGCCAATCCGGTGCCGGAAATCTATCCGGAAGAGGCTTTGGCCGGCGGCGCGGAAGTAGTGGCTACGGGACGTTCTGATTATCCCAATCAGATTAACAATGTGCTGGCTTTCCCTGGCGTATTCCGCGGCGCCTTTGACGTGCGCGCCGGCGATATCAATGAGGCGATGAATATTGCGGCGGCTCATGCTCTGGCTGATCTGGTGCCGGAGGATGAGCTGACTGCGGAGAATATCCTGCCCCAGGCTTTCGATCCGCGTGTGCGTGACGCCGTGGGCAGCGCGGTGGCCGAGGCGGCCAGAGCATCAGGGGTGGCCAGAATCTAGTTGAATATCAGTCAGGGATTGTTGTGAGTGTGGACCGTAGGCGGGTTACGGGCAGAAGCTGCGCAAGGGTCAGAACTAACCGGAAGCAGGTATAGTGTTGATAATCTGAACGCAGCCCGCGATGTCCCGACATTAGCCGACGACGATGCCCTGTATTGGAGCGAAGAGGAGTTATTATCAGTCAATGAGGAAGAGTACTGTAGGCCGCTTTATTTCTTATTACCGGCCATATAAATTTACACTGTTTCTGGACCTGCTCAGCGCAGCTGTTATCGGTCTGGCCGGGGTTATTTTCCCTTTTATCCTGCGCCACCTGACCGGCCATGTTTTTCTCTTGCCTGATAGCGCGGAAATGATGCGCCAGCTCTGGTATTACTGCGGCGCGCTTCTGATTCTCTATATTGTCCAGTCTAGCGCCCAGTATTATATGGCGACTTACGGCCATATTATGGGAGCGAGGATGGAGACGGATATGCGCGATGACCTGTTTACACATCTGGAGAAACTCTCTTTCTCCTTCTTCGACCGCACGAACACCGGTCAGATGATGTCGCGCATTATCTCAGATCTGGCTGATGTGACCGAGCTGGCCCATCACGGTCCGGAGAATCTCTTCATTGCCACGGTCAAAATTGTCGGCGCTTTCCTGGTTCTGTTTTTTATCCATATCCCGACCACTCTGGTCTTACTGGCGGCGACGATCGCCATGTTTGTTTTCACTATGATCCAAAGGCGGCGGATGCAACGCACTTTCATGGAGAATCGGCGCCGGATCGCCGATGTCAATGCCATAGTTCAGGACAGTCTGGCCGGTATCAGGACAGTCCAATCTTTCTCCAATGAAGATATAGAGGCGGAAAAATTCGGCGAAGGCAATCAGCGTTTTCTTGACTCCAAGATCGATAATTATCTGGTTATGGGGCAGTTTGTGTCTGTCAATGGCTTCATGCAGGGAATGATGTATCTGTCCGTGATCCTGACCGGCGGCTACTTCGTCACTACAGGCGATATCCTGGCAGTTGATGTCATTCTCTATGTCCTGTATATCAGTATGTTCCTGGATCCGATCAAGATGCTGATCAGCTTCACCGAACAATTTCAGAAAGGCATGACCGGTTTTACCAGGATGCTGGAAATCCTCGATACCGAGCCGGAAGTCAAAGACCGCCCCGGCGCGATCGAAGTGGGCGCATTGTCCGGGCGGATTGACTTCGAAGATGTGTCCTTTCATTACGAAGAGAATGAGCCTGTGCTTAAAAATATCAATGCCTCAATCTACAGCGGCTCTACAGTAGCCTTGGTCGGCCCGTCCGGTGCCGGTAAATCGACATTTGTTTCCATGATTCCCCGTTTCTATGATGTGGTCTCCGGCTCGGTGAAGATCGATGGTATTGATGTGCGCGACCTGACCCTGAAATCCCTGCGCGCCAATATTGGCGTAGTCCAGCAGGATGTCTATATCTTCAATTGCAGTGTGCGCGACAATATCGCCTACGGTCTCCCCGGCGCCGGCGACGAAGAAATCATCGCCGCCGCCAGGCAAGCCAATATTCATGACTTTATCATGACCTTGCCCCAGGGTTACGATACCATGCTGGGCGAGCGCGGCATCAGATTCTCCGGCGGCCAGAAACAGAGGATCTCAATTGCCCGCGTCTTCCTTAAGAATCCATCCATCCTGATTCTGGACGAAGCTACCTCTTCACTCGACAACGAGAGCGAGCTCTTCATCCAGTCTGCGCTGGACGAGCTGTCCCGCAACCGCACTACCCTGGTCATAGCTCACCGCCTCTCCACGATTAAGAACGCCGATCATATTCTGGTTCTGACCGAGGACGGAATCGCCGAACAGGGCAATCACGAAGATCTGCTGGCCAGGGGCGGTCTCTACTCTTATCTGTACAATCTCCAATTCCAGGACAAAGCCGGGGATAGTTAACTGCCGGACTGACTTAGCCCTAATCTACCCGGTCTGCGATAACTGAACCAATTACCGATCCAATTTATATCAATTTTATATAAATTTCAGCCTGTCATGCTTTTCTGACGAAGGCGCCACAGGGTCATCCGCAACAATGAGTATAGTCGTTACTTGAACCAAAAGTCGCCTGGTCTGGGGTCGGCTCTGTGTGCCGGTTTACTCCGAGAATTTCGGTTTTCAAAAGAGCCGGGAAGCTGCGAATATGGCTATTCCCGCCAGGACACAAGGAGCGAAAGCGATACTATCTTGACGGCTTTTCTTACCACTTATCAGCAATATCAGCGCCAGGACAAAGGAAACCGCAAAAGAATACAGCAGAGCTGTACCGGCTTCCTGCCAGCCCAGGAAGAAGCCGAGCAAAGCAAAGAGCTTGACATCACCCAGGCCCAGTCGATAACGGCTGATTACCGCCAGCAGCAAAAACAGACCACCCAGACCTAATCCCGCCAGCAGATCCGAACCCAGACATGCCAGCCCCGCTCTCGCGTACTCCGCCGCGGTGCCTTTGCCGTCTGAGCAGACTCCGGAACCAAGTATCTCCGGCACATAGCAAAGGAGTCTGACCCCGGCGGCTATTAGCAACAAGTGATTCGGAATAATTCTCTGTTGCCAATCCACCACGGCAATGGGGATTAGCATAATTAACAACAACAGCAGCTTGAGCTCCATATCACCACCGGTTTTCCATCCTCAGCGCCGTAATAGTACTAACATACGCTGCAGTCACGAGCCCAGCTTAAATGTCGCGCGCAATAAATTTTCAACTGCCATCTGTCAATTATCTTGACTGCTATCTCTTACCCGACAAAACCCAAGAAATATGTCATTTTAAATAATATCGTTGTGATATAATCGGGCTGCAGCTTAGTAATGAAATTACACTGCAAAATGAGAGAATTGGCTATATGCCACGAGGGCAAACTGCTCGACGGCGTAATCACTTTGAATATGCCGATGACGGTCTACACTTTAGAAAAGAATTAATTTCTCGGCGTAATGATTTCCTGGATTATGTAGATCCTCCGGCAGCTATCGAGATATAGGAGGAAAGACCATGGCTGATTATCTGAAGCGTATCGCCAGACTGAAAGAACGTCTGTTAACAATAAAACCGGAGATGGATCTGGAAAATGCCAGGATCCTGACCGAGGGTTTTATCGAGTACGCCAATATGCCGCTGATTCTGAAGAAAGCTTATGCTTTCCGCAAACAATGTCAGGAAAAGACCATCTTTATCGCGGAGGACGAGCTTATCGTCGGCAATTCCGGATCTAAAGTGCGTGGCGGCATTCTCTGTGCCGACTGCTGCTGGTCGGTTCTTGATGACGAGCTGGAAACGATCAGCGACCGTCGCTATGACCCTTTCCATCTTCGCGCCGAAGACAAAGAATTATTCCTTGATGTAGTCAAACCTTACTGGCGCGGCAAATCTAATTTTGAGCAATGGCGCCGTCAGATCCCGGAGGATCTGCGCCTGCTTCGCGATAATGGCGTCGTATTCATTGACCGTAAGGGTGTCCGCGGTTTCGGCGAAACGACCGCCGGCTATGAATGGTTGCTGAATGCCGGTCTTAAAGGCATTAGAACGACGATCACGGAACGCAAATCCAGACTGAATCTGGCCAGACCGGGCGATTTGGAAAAAGATAATTTCCTGGAAGCATTGCTGCTGGTCTGCGAGGGTATTGCCGCTATGGCTCAGCGCTACTCTGCGCTGGCAGCTGATATGGCTTCCCGGGAGAAAGATATCGTGCGCAAAGCAGAGCTGCTCATGATCGCGGATATCTGCAGCCGAGTGCCGGAGAACCCGGCGACAACTTTCCACGAAGCGCTGCAGTCTTTCTATTTTTATCATACCTCGATCTTTATGGAGCAAAATGCCGCTTCCTACAACCCCGGCCGCATGGACCAGTACCTCCTGCCTTTCTACCGCGCGGATCGCGAAGCGGGCAGGATTGATCAGGATCAGGCTCAGGAGTTGCTGGACTGCCTCTGGATTAAATTCAGCGAACCTTGTCTGTTCCAGGATGCGGTAACCGCCGAATTCGCCGCCGGCTACCCCATGTTCCAGAATGTCTGCGTCGGCGGCGTGGATGAAACCGGCCGCGATGCCGTCAATGAGCTGTCATATATGATCTTGCAGGCCTCGATGGATGTCCGGCTCTATCAGCCCTCACTCTCTGTCCGCTACAATATGGCGAAAAATCCCAACCAATTCCTGCGCAAAGTAGTGGAGCTGATCCGGCTCGGCACCGGTTTTCCCGCCTTCCACAATGATGAAGTCGGCATCCGTATGCTGCTGAACAAAGGCGTTCCCCTGCGCGAAGCCTGGGACTGGAATCCCTGCGGCTGTGTCGAGACCAATCTGGAGGGCAGGATGCGCCAGTATACCGCCCTGGCCGATATAAATCTCGGCAGTCTTGTCGAATTGGCGTTAAATGACGGAGTCAACCGCAAGAGCGGCGAGCGGATCTCTGTCAGTACAGGCAATCCCGACGCTTTCGAGTCCTTTGAGGATTTTACGAAGGCGCTGAAAGATCATATTGATCATACGATGCATGCCACGGTAGTCGGCAGCCACCTCCTGGACGAGATCTGCCTGGAGCGGCCGGTGCCCGCACTGTCGCTGACTTTTAAAGAATGCATCGAAAATGGCACCGACTATTCGGCCGGCGGCGCCAAGTACAATGTCGGCAACGGCATTATTCTGATTGGCGTTGCTGATCTGGTCAACAGCCTGGCGGCTGTACGCCAGCTGGTCTATGAAGATCGCAGCGTCACGATGGAAGAACTTCTGGCAGCTCTGGCCGCAAACTTTGAGGGTTATGAGCATGTACGGGAGCTATGCCTGGCGGCGCCGAAATACGGCAATGACGATAAACGGGTTGACAACCTTGCCGCTGAAATCTTCACTTATATCGCCGATGAAATCGAACAGTACGAGAGCAAATTCGGCCGCATGACCCCGGGTATTCTGCCGGTCTCGGGCAATACTCCGTTCGGGCTTGAAGTCGGTGCCCTGCCCTCAGGCAGAAAAGCCTGGAAGCCACTGGCCGACGGTGTCAGCCCCAGCGGCGGTACTGATCTGGGCGGACCGACCGCAGTCCTGAAGTCTGTTTCCCATCTGCCGCACGACAGATTTACCCAGGGCACTCTGCTCAATATGAAAGTCGAAGATGATCTCTTGAATTCAGAAAACGGCATTCGCCAGATGATGGCCTTGCTCAAGAGCATGTGCAGTCTGGGTATTTTTCATGTCCAGTTCAATGTTATCGATCAGGCGAAATTGCTGGCTGCCCAGAAGAACCCGGAACAGTACAAAGGTCTGCTGATCCGGGTAGCAGGCTATACGGCATATTTCGTCGAATTGGGCAAAGATGTGCAAGATGAAATAATAGCCCGCACCGTTCAAACTCGAATTCAATAAAGCATGAAAAGAGCGGGCCGGGTTTGAAGCAGATAATAGCGCAGCAAAGGACAATCAGCGGGTGAGACAGACGAGCAGCGGAACAATTCTGCGTCTTGAGCGCTCTTCGATTCATGACGGAGAGGGGCTGCGCACTGTGATTTTTCTCAAAGGATGTCCTCTGCGCTGTGCCTGGTGCTCTACTCCCGAGGGCTGGCTGCCCGGCATTACGGAAACGGAGACTGCCAGCTATGGCTATATCATGACCGCCGACGAATTGCTGGCCGAGATAGTAAAGGACGAGATTTTTTTCTTTCATTCCGATGGCGGCATTACTTTTTCCGGCGGTGAACCGCTATGCCAGGCTGAATTTGTAACGGATGTCGCAGCCGGAGCGCGCAAATTGGGCATATCTACAGCTATGGAATCCAGTCTATGCTATCCCTGGCAGGCGGTAGAAAAAGTTCTGCCGCATCTGGATGCCCTCTATGCCGATCTCAAACATATCGACCCGGAGCAGCATAAGTTCTATACCGGACAGGATAATCGGCGAATCCTGGAGAATATCCGCAGGGTTTCGGACAGCGATCTGCCACTGCAACTGATCATCCGCATGGTCTTGGTTCCGGGAATCAATGATGACGAAGCCACTCTGCGCCAAACGGGGGAATTCCTGCAATCACTGCATAATCTGACCAGGGTAGAGCTACTGCCTTATCACAGACTGGGGGTAGGCACTTATGCCAAATTAGGTTTGCGGTATCGTCTGCCGGAGACCAAAGCGCCGTCACAGCCGGAACTGCAAAGAGGCAAAGCTATATTGAGCCAATACATAAACAACATCAAATAAAACAGCAGATTATAAGAGTCCATGACCGCTGCGAATTTGTTTTTGCTAACCGATATTATAAAAGCCGGCCCGTTCTTCTAATAACAGGCCGGCTTGTTTTTAGATATAAGATCTGGCTGAATTAAATATTAGACGCGGTCGGGATATACCTTCAGAGCCTTATCCAGAATCTCAACTGCGCGTTTCAGATCATCCGTTTTCAATACATAGGCAACACGCACTTCATCGACGCCCATACCCGGTGTCTGGTAGAAGTTTTCGACCGGAGCGACCATAACGGTTTCATTATTGTCGTTGAAATCAGTCAGCATCCATTTGGCGAAGTCTTCCGCATTCTTGACAGGCAGTTTGGCAATAGCGTAGAAAGCGCCCATCGGCTTCTTGCACAGGACGCCGTCAATAGCGGCCAGACCATCACACAGGACATCACGACGGTTCTGGTAGCGCTCGCGGATCGGATCAAAGTAGGATGGATCCAGCTGGTAGAGAGCGGTAGAGCCGATCATTTCCAGCGTCGGGGCACACAGTCTGCTCTGGCCGAGCTTCAGGATCTGCTCCGGCAGCTCCTTATTTTTAGTGGCCAGAGAACCGATACGCGCGCCGCAGGCGGAGAAGCGTTTGGATACGCTGTCAACAATGATCACACGGTCAAGAATGTCGGTCATCTCACCAAAGCTGGTAGCTTTCAGTCCCTCATAAGTGAACTCGCGATACACTTCGTCAGCGATGATAAAGAGATCGTGCTCCTTGGCGATTTTGGCCAGCATTTCCACTTCCTCGCGGGTGTAGACCACGCCGGTGGGGTTGCCCGGATTGGACAGAGCAATGGCACGGGTCTTGTCAGTCAACTTGGACACGATTTCCGCCTCGGAGGGCAGCGCGAAACCATTCTCGGCATAAGTAGTCAGAGGCTTGATATTGACAGCATAGGGAGCAGCGAAGCTGCGATAGTTGGTATAGAAGGGCTCAGGAACCAGGATATCTTCATCAACATCCGCAACAGCGATAAAAGCCCACATCAGAGCCTCACTGCCGCCGTTGGTGATAATGATGTCTTCGGGTTCATAGGGAAGACCGATTCTCTTATAGTAGTCGGATGTAGCCTTGACCAACTGAGGATCTCCCTTTGAGTTGGCATAAGCCAGGACTTTGATCTCGGCATTGCGGATGGCATCCATAAACTCAGGCGGTGTCTCGATATCGGGTTGTCCGACATTAAGTCCATAGACTTTGATGCCGCGTTTTCTGGCAGCGTCGGCAAAAGGTACCAGACGTCTGATGGGTGATGCCTGCATGGCCATCATTCTGTTTGAAATTTTCATTGTAACCTCCAGCTAAAATATCGTTTTTGACTAATTAGATCATAAAAAAATTACCAACTAATAGTATAGCGAATAATCAGACAATATCCAATCTCAATCTCCGGTCGACCCGATCAAGGCGCGAAGGCAAGATATATTCTCAAGGCAAAACAAGAGGGGAGCACCTTCCATGCTGTCTTGACTAATTTGTCCGACTCTTTCAAATGCCGGGAGCAGAATCCTGAGGTGGATTTTCACTTTTTTCGAAATTGTTTTTTAGTTTATTCTCACGCTCAAATAGTTCAACTTCCAGATAAGCCTCCGCCCGTTCCAAGATCCTGGTCTTAGCCGTCAAAGACAGATGATCAAATACATCGATCAGCCGGCGTTTCATCTCCAGCTCACCGACTTTGTTGACATTTACACCCTGATGGTAAGGAGAATCCGTATATATATAGGGCATATGAGGATCCTTGCCGTCTTTAGTTTTAGAATGGGGCGCCAATATCTGATCGAGACTGGCGCCAAAGTAATCGGCTAATTTGCGCGCTGTTTTGACATCAGGAAAATTACGACCGCTTTCCCATTGACTGACTGAAGTTTGGGTGACGTTCAGCTTTTCCGCAAGCTGAGCCTGTGTAATATGATGTTGCTTCCTTAGTTGACGAATATAGCTCATATAGTTCTCCCGTTCATTATTGATTTTTACCATTTTTTTAGTATATCACTTTGTAATTAAGCGTTCAATGAGTTTGGGTTTAGAATCGTAACTAAATTTAGTATCGATAGTAAAAGTCGGCGCAATCAACATTTCATCCATTATTAGTCACAAGACATAACTGCAAGCAGACATTGACTAATGTTATATTTCTTTTGTCGGATCGGTATAAGCAACAGCTTTTATGCTATATGCATAGGCGGTAAACAAAGATAAGACAACGATATTTTAATATCTCTTCATATTGTATACAATGCCGGAATAGTTCGAGAAATACCGGATTATTAATATAATCAAGGGGGGCCTTATTCGGGATCGTATTATCGCGCCAAGATTGCATTTTGATGCGGGGAAAACCGTGATACATCGCGTAAAAATGCCCGCGAAACAAAACTAAAACCCTGCAGCTAAAATCTCTAAAAACTTGACAGCATACTGCCTCTGGGCTATGCTGAATCTAAGTTCCCATAGATATAAATTATAGGGAACTTGCCCATCAGTTGCCGGGTAACCGAGCGAATATGAACCTTGACAGACTGCAAGCTGAATGGCGCTTGGCCATATCGTGATCGTAAGCAATAAGTGATCTAAAATTACGCAGCATTCTGCCGGCAATAAAAGATTTGCTTGGCTTACCACCTCTGTCGTCTCAATCTGCCCTGTTCACGGGAATGACGCAGCAGGCAAAAGATCTGATCTGGGCAAAAGAAGGGAGGAAGTACTGTTTTGGAAGTACACCTCGACGAAACGGGCAGCTAAAGCTCCGATATTATCTACTTAGTGACAGCATGAATTGGCATCTATATCGGATACTGCCCGTTTCGCATGTCATGAGATAAATTACCGCCTATAATCTGTTGCAGATTTGTACCATTTGTATCACTATGCTAGTCCGTATAATTACTGCAGTAATTTTCCCCGATTTTAGTTAAAATAGACAGGGCTAAGATTTAAATTGTCATTTTGCACAATTAGCTCTCTATTATACTGGCAGGATATAGTGAAAGGTAGTGATGATATGATTACATATCACGGATTGAGGAAGTATTGCTCTAGGTTGATGGCCTTGATCTTGGTTATGGTATTAATGCTGACGGTGGTTGCCTGTAGCAACGGGAAATCTCAGGGGGATGCTACTGTAAACGATACGGGTACCGGATCTGAGACAGCGGATGAAGGAAGCGAGATTGCCGGGATAGCGCCTTCGACAAATACTGATGCGGAAACTGTGACATCCGATGCTCCTGTTGATAAAGTGAAGCTCCGTGTTGGTGTGCTTAAAGGTCCTACCGGCATGGGAGTAGTTCAGATCATGGAACGCCGTGAGCAGGGTGATACTAAATTCGCTTACGAGTTTATAATTTCCGGCGCTCCTGTGGATATGGCCGGTCTGATCACATCCGGCAACCTGGATATTGCGCTGCTGCCGACTAATATGGCGGCCGCTTTGTACAATAAGACGGAAGGCAAGGTCAAGCTGATCCATATCAATACTCTGGGTGTTATGAGCATTGTCGGGTCAGACAGCGAGACCTTCGCGGATATTAAGGATCTCAGGGGCAAGACAATTATCGCGGCCGGACAAGGTGCCGCGCCTGAATTTGTGCTCAACTTTATCTTGGAACAAAATGGCCTGGATCCCAAAGCGGATGTGACGATTGATTTCAAGAGTGAGCATACAGAGGTAGCGTCTTTACTGCTTAGTAAGAAAAATGATCTCGTCCTGCTGGCTGAGCCATTTACTACTTCCGTACTGATGCAGGATAATACAAATAAGATTGTCTTTGATTTGACTGGGGAATGGGAGAAGGTGGCTGAGAATAATGCCAAATTGGTGATGGGTGCCGCCGTTGTCAGGACTGAATTCCTGGCTGAGTATCCTGAGGCCGTGGAGATTTTCCTGCGTGATTTTGATGCTTCGCAGCAGTTTGTCAATGCCGATCCGGAAGCGGCTGCACAGCTGATTGAGAAATTTGATATTTTCAAGGCCGCAGTGGCAGCGAAGGCTATTCCCCGAAGTTATATTGTTTCGCTGACCGGAGCGGAAATGAAAGGAGATGCCTCGGTATTTCTGAAAGTCCTGTTTGATAACAATCCTAAATCAATCGGGGGGAAACTTCCGGAGGAGGACTTCTATTATCTGGGTCCATGAGGTTTAGACGCAGACAACAGAAAATATTTGCCGTTCTGTTCTGGCTGGCCGTGTGGGGGTTATTTGCCCTTCTGGTAGGTCAGGAATTGCTGGTGCCGCAGCCTTACTTGGTATTGGAGAGGCTGTGGCTTCTGGCTGGCAGGAGCAGTTTCTATTTGAATCTCCTCCATTCTCTTTACCGCATCTGCTTGGGTTTCTTGTTGGGAACGGTGCTGGGGGCTATCCTGGCTTATCTGACGACTGCCAATCCTTGGGCAGGCGCTATTATTGAGCCTTTGATGAGTGTAATCCGTTCAACTCCAATCGCTTCTATTATTATTTTGCTCTTGATCTGGCTTTCGCCTACCGGCGTTGTGATCAGTTGTGTGGTCCTGATCGTGCTGCCGGTGATGTGGAGCAATTTTGTGGCGGGTATCAATTATCGCGATCCCCAGTTGGAAGAAGTGGCCGATCTGTTTGGCTTCAGCCGTTGGAAGCGGTGGCGCTATCTCAGGGTGCCGGCTATCCTGCCTTTCTTTTTCGCTGCTGTTCAAACGGGGCTGGGCTTCGCTTGGAAAGCCGGGGTAGCGGCGTAGGTGTTAAGCATACCGCGCCATGCCATTGGCACTCGACTTTATGATGCCAAGATTTATCTGGAAACGGCCGATCTGTTTGCCTGGACATTCGTTGTCATCCTTTTGAGTATTGCCTTAGAGAAGTCAATTCTGATGACCGTAAGAAGAGCGGGCAGATATTTGGACAGGGTAAAATAATGGGCATTATTATCCGCAATTTATCCAAGGCTTACGGGGACAAGAAAGTGCTGTGCGCACTTAATGCCGAAATGCCGGATACCGGATATGTAGCCATCCTGGGTTCATCCGGTGTCGGGAAAACAAGTCTGCTGCGACTGATCGCCGGTCTGGAAGAGCCGGATGAGGGCGAAATTATCTTTACTTATTCCGAAACGCCCAAGATCAGCATGGTCTTCCAGGAAGACAGGCTATTCCCTCATCTCAGCGCCAGAGAGAATGTGGCTCTGGTTGGAGATGATAGGGCAAATGACCTAAAGCAAGCGGATATTCTGCTGACACAATTGGGCTTGGGCGATTGTATCTATCAAAGGGCGGCGGAACTGTCCGGCGGTATGAAGCGCCGGGTGGCTCTGGCTCGCTCACTGCTCTACGGCGGTCAGATCTATCTGCTGGACGAATTGTTTACAGGCCTTGACGATCAGACTCTATGCCAGGTGACTAAAACTTTGGATCCTTTGTCCGAAGCGGCCCTGGTTATATTTGTTTCGCACGATACCCGGCTTCTGACTGACCGGGTTAAGCAAATCATACGGATAGAGCCGGCTTAAGAGCGAGGTCAGTCGCTGCAGTGCCGCGATGTATCATTTATAATGCCTGCGGAACTAGTCTGGAAACTTGATTTTCCGGCCTCTTTCAGGTATAATTTTTCGCATAGAATAATGATGTTTTAATAAGAATTTTGGGGTGATAATATTGATCGATAAATCGGACCTGAGGATTTGCCGTACCGGCCTGGAAGAGCGCATCGGGCGCAAAATCTGGCTAAAATCCAAAGGCGGTAGAAAGCGTACTATTATTCATGAAGGTTATCTGGATACTTGTTCGTCAAATGTTTTTACAGTTCGTTGCCCGGTCTCGCCGGCCTATGATGAATATGTATCCTTCAGTTATGTAGATGTGCTGACAAAAGTTGTAGAAATCCGTTTCGACCGGGATACGGACTGCGCGGATAGCGCCGCGAAGGCACAAACTGTTTCATAACAGGATGGCTTGTGAGCTGGTAACAGTTCGGACTCAGGCGGCCGCGAAAGTAAATCTGTCCCTGGACGTACTTGAGCGTCGGGCGGACGGATATCATAATATCGATAGTATTATGCAGGCGATTTCGCTGGCAGATGGCGTCACTATCAAAGTGGCGCCTTTGTTTCGCAATTGTATGACCGCGGCCGAAAAAGCAGGAGCTTTCGGGACGGAGGGGGAAATTACTGTCGGAAATGAGGTCACGGGCAGCGCCAAGCCTTGCAGGATTAGTCTGACCAGTAATGTCGCAATTCCTGTGGATGAGACGAATACTGCTCTGAGGGCTGCTAAAATCTGGTGTGAAAAAACTGCTGCCTCAGGACTGGATCTGCTAATTGAGCTCAACAAACAAATACCGCTGGGAGCAGGTTTAGGCGGCGGTAGCACTGATGCGGCATCCGTTCTGCGCTCTCTGAATCTGTTAGCAACCACAGGCATTATTGAAGTCAAACCGTTGTCGGAACAAGAACTTTTACAAACGGCGGCTCTGATCGGAGCGGATGTTCCGTTCTGTCTGATCGGTGGCACTGCCAGATGCAGGGGTATTGGCGAACAAATTGAAGCACTTGATACTTTGCCCGCCTGGCCGCTGCTATTGGCGCTGCCGGAAGCTCAAGTCTCAACCGCCGGCGCCTACCGGCAACTGGATCAGTTGCCGCAACCGTGGCAAAGACCTAATACCGAACGTGTGATACAGGCGATTGCGGCTCATGATCTGCCGCTTCTGGGGCAAAACGCCCACAATGTATTTGCCAATCTTCGCACCGGTCTGCACCTTAAGCTGCGCAGACTGGAACAAGCACTGCAGGCCACCGGCGCCGCTATGGTGCAGATGACAGGCTCCGGCCCGGTAATTTTTGCGGTGTATGAGGACGAAGGACTGCGGGATCTTGCTCTGCGGGAGCTTGCAACCGGAACCTATGACAAGACCGGATTCCTGGCAGCATATTTCACTGGTCCCCCGTCACCGCCTGATATCGCGTGCTTGTCCGCTACGGATAAGGGACTCTGATTACTAAAACCCGTCCGATTAACAAATCAAGTACCCGATTATTCCCGGCTACGGACAGACGGTCTAAAGTTCATCTGTATCCAGCCAAATTGTAAAGGGCCCCTGATTGACCAGATGGACATCCATCATGGCACCGAATTCGCCTGTTGCTACCCTGTCCGGCAGACTGGCCCGGGCCAGGGCTACAAATTGCTCATATAGAGATTCGCTTTGATCTGGCGGCGCAGCCTCGTACAAACTAGGCCGGTTTCCTTTCCTGCAGTTGGCAAAAAGCGTGAACTGAGAGACAATCAGCACCTCTCCCTGTACTTGTTCCAAATCCAGATTGGCTTTGCCGTCTTCATCCTCAAAGATTCGTAGATTCTCAATCTTATGCCAGAGCTTGGCACAGGCGCGGCTGTCATCATTGCGGCCGACGCCTAGCAGAATCAGATAGCCCTTGCCGATACTGCCTGTAATGCGTTTATCTACTTGGACATAGGCGGAAGAGACACGCTGGATCAGTGCTCTCATGCCCAGATTACCTCATAACCCTCTTTGACTAAAGGCAGGATTCCGGCATGCCCGTTCATATCATTGAGCAGCGGCAGTCCGGTCGCTTTATTAAAGTCCAGGACTTCCAACTGGATGGAACAGGCAAAACAGATTCCGGCCAGCAAACCTTTGTCACGGGCTTGGAGATACAGTTTATTGGCTTCCAGAGCTAAGTCAGACGGCAGTTTGACAGATTCGCCCTCGAATATGATCTTAACTTCGTGTCCGGCTTCACTTAATTGCAAGGCATTCAACAGCACGTGCATAAAGCACATCTTATTGCCCTGCATAGCGTAAAATAAATATTTTTTCATTCCTATCACCCCACGATATTTTATTAGCTTTTCCAGCGTTTATCACGACTGTGATTTTGTGACTGGTATGACCCGATCTTATTGTCATTACTCTGCAAGAAGTGGGATAATATGATAGTCGATGCATATTAGGATGCCCACAGCTTGATCAAAGGCCACAAAACCATTATAAACTATCGTCGCTTGTATTTTGAAAGATTAAATGTAAATAGGTAAGCTTTGAGTAGTTGCCTTGCGAAAGAAGAAGAGAGGGAATACGGAGAAGATGTCTGAAGAAAGAAAAACTGTTCCGCGCCGGGCGGTCAGGGTCAGCATGTTGCTATATGTTATAGCTACCGCTATCGTTGTACTTAGCTTTTATTCGGCAGAACTCAAATTCTTGATCTGGGTAGGGCTGGCTGTCTTTTTGGTGGGTTTCTATGTGCGGCTGAAATTCTGTTCCTGTCCTTACTGCCACAGCGCTATGGCATCCAAAATGGCCAGGCTTGACGGCAAAGCTTTTATCTGTCCGAATTGTGAACAAGAAATCGGACAAAAATGATATCTGCCCGCGCAGTGGGTAGCGGCGAATCCGGATGCGGATGCAAGGGATTGCCTGTGGAAAATCCAAAGCCTGATGCGGCAGCCATGATGCTATTGCCAAAGTCTGCAACACAATTGACGGACGGGATCTGACAGTTAATTAGAAGGTGGTTGATTATGATTGAAATTATTAGAGTCAAAGATTATGAAACTATGAGTTTGTATGCGGCCCGTCTGGTGGCGGCACAAGTTCGGTTGGTGCCGGATTCTGTACTGGGTCTGGCTACCGGTTCTACGCCTCTGGGAATGTATCGGGAGCTGGTGCGTCAGCACCGGGAGGAGGGACTGGATTTTTCCCAAGTTACAACGATAAATTTGGACGAGTATTGCGGTTTGCCGGGTACGAATGAACAAAGCTACCGCTACTACATGGACAGCAATTTTTTCAGCAAGATCAATATCGATCCGGACTTGACCTTTATTCCGGATGGCATGACAACAGATATCGATGCCTGCTGTGAAATGTATGATGAACTGATCGACTTTCTGGGCGGAACGGATATTCAGGTTCTGGGTGTAGGAGAGAACGGACATATTGCTTTTAATGAGCCTCATGGGTACTGTTTTACGGCCAAAACACATAAAGCGGAGCTGACAGAAAACACAATGGAAGTAAATTCCCGCTTTTTCGATGACCCGGCTGAAATCCCGCGTTATGCGATCTCCATGGGTATGCGCGGTATCATGAGCTCTAAATGCTTTCTGATAATGATTTCCGGAGCACAGAAAGCGGATGCGGGCTATGGCCTTTTGCGTGGTGAAGTTACCCCTCGCTGCCCGGTTTCTATTCTGCAGTTGCACCCGAATGTAAAATTGATAGTGACGGATGATGCCTTCGGCAAAATAAAAGATTGAAAAAGTTATATAATCAATTTTCCTGGTTTTTGCGCGATTTCGGCAAAACCTATATCTTAGCTACACTGTCTGTTGTTCTGAACAATGTTCTGATGCTGATACCGCCGTGGGCAATCGGCTATTTAGCTGATCTGATCGTAACCGGCCGGATTCGCCTTGATACTTTTTACAGTTATATAATGGTTCTGATCGTAGTGATCGGCTTGCTCTACCTGCTTAACTATATATGGCAGTACCTGATTTTTTTGGGCGGCGATGAGATAAGCCGGGCCGCCCGGCGCTTATTGGTGACTAAGTATCTGCGGCAGAGCCCGCCTTTTTTCACCAAGAATTCAACCGGCAGTCTGATGGGCAAGGCCACCAATGATGTGGATGCCATCTCCGAGATGGCCGGTTACGGGATGATGACGCTGCTGGACTCAACTTTGTATCCTTTGGCCCTGATCCTGATTATGGTTATCGCTATCTCATGGAAGCTGACGCTGGCAGCAGTTTTGCCTCTGACTTTGCTTATCTACTTTTCCAAGCTGATTGGCAAGGCTCTTTACAGCCGTTTCTATGCTGCCCAGCAAGCCTTTGATGAGATGAATGATAAAGTGCTGGAAAATGTGGCCGGTGTGCGTGTGGTCCGCGCTTTTGACAAAGGCGAAGAAGAGATCGCCGGCTTCGTGCGGACGGCACAGAATCTGTACAGTAAGAATATGTCTCTGGTACGGATGAGTGCTTTATTCGGGCCGGTCTCTCGCGCAGTTTCAGGTATCAGCCATACCGTAGCCTTAGCTTATGGCGCTTATCTGATTTCCGTACGGGAGCTCAGTCCGGGCAGCCTGGTTTCTTTTCTTTTTTATCTTGATATGCTGAACTGGCCGATGCTGGCTGTAGGCGAATTCATCAATGTTTCCCAGCAAGCTTCAGCTTCAATGGAAAGAATACAAGAACTGCTGTCCTATAGCGAAGATATCGTATTCGACCCTGAGGCCGCGGACTATCCTGGTGGCGGCGGGATCAGATTTGAGCAAGTCAGCTTTACCTATCCCGATGAAGAGCAACCGGCATTGCAACAGCTTGATTTTGAGCTGGCTGCCGGAGAAACTCTGGGCGTGGTTGGTAAAGTAGGCAGCGGGAAAACTACTTTGCTCAAGCAGCTCTTGCGCTTTTATCCGCGGAAAGGCGGACGGATTTTGCTGGGAGGTCAACCTCTGGAAGCATATTCCCGGCGCAGCATCCGGGCTGCGATCGGCTATGTGCCGCAGCAACCTTTCCTCTTTTCGCGCACAATCAGAGCCAATATTGAGCTTGGCGCTCCTGAGGGTGCCGTCTTGTCAGCTGAGCCGGAGCAAGCGGCGCGGATTTCTTACCGTCCGGTCATCGATCCTGACAATACCCTGGGCTATTCAGCTCTGGAACCGGAGTTGGCTACTGCCCCGGATTTTGTCGCTGCAGCTGATACAGCGACCGGGATTTCCCTGGAAGAAGCCATTGATCTGGCGGATTTCCGCAAGGATCTGGCTCAGTTGCCGGATGGCCTGGACACTCTGGCGGGCGAAAAGGGCATTGCGCTTTCCGGCGGACAGAAACAACGTATTACTATTGCTCGCGCCCTTATGAAAGATCCGGAGATCCTAATCCTGGATGACTGTCTGTCGGCAGTGGATGCCAATACGGAAGAAACTGTCTTGAAAGCGCTAAAAGAAAAGAGAGCAGGGCGGATTACCCTGATCAGTTCGCACCGGATCTCCACGATTATGCATTCTGATCTGATTCTGGTGCTGGATGAGGGACGGATTGTTGAGTGTGGCACGCATGAGGAGCTGTTAGCTGCCGGCGGTTGGTATAGAAGGCAATATGAGAGACAGAAATTGGAAAAAGAAAAACAAATTCCGTCTCCGGCAGCAAAGGTGGATCCCGGACAGGAAGGAGGGTTATGCTTTGAAACAGACTAAGTCACAAAAAAAGCGGGAGCAATCCCGGCAAAGCCGTCTGCTCAAATACAGCTTAAGCGCTAAAACAACTCTCCTGCAGGGGCTTTTCGTAACCGGGTTAACCGTTGCCAGCAGTCTGTTGGCTCCGTATCTGGTTAAGTATCTGCTCGATAATGAACTGAGTACAGGAGCCGGACTCAGGGTTAACTTTCTGATCTTGGTTCTGGCTTCCTATCTGGGAACGATTCTGATTTCGGCGGTCATGCGCTATTTCAGCACTTTGCTGCTGCATAAGGCAGCTAATAAAATAGCTATGCGGATGCAGCTGGACGCCTTCGCGCATGTGCAAAAACTGCCCATAAAGTTCTTTGATCAGTTGCCGGCAGGTCAGGTTGTGTCACGCATAACAAATGATACGAAAGCGGTTCGGGTTCTGTATCAGGTAGTATTGGCCCAGTTAATGTTAGCTGGCATCTATGCGCTCGGCATCTATATCGGTCTGGCTCTGATCGATCCTTTCCTGATCCTGATAGCTTTGACATCTGTTCCGGTCATGTATTTACTCTTTCGGGACTTCAAGGGCAAGTCGGCTAAATACAACCGGATTTACCGCAGTAAGCTGAGTGAGCTGAACGGCAATCTCAATGAGAATATCCAGGCGATGGAGGTTATCTCCAGTCTGGGCAAGGAAAAGCAGATCTACCGGGAGTTTAGCGTCATTTCCGACCAGGTGTATGAACAGTCCCGGAATATGACCAGGTTGTTTAGCTACAGCGCTTTCAATGCTACTCAGACAATACAGTATCTGCTGCTGGCCGCGGTCCTGCTGTACTTTGGTTTCGGACATTTGACCGCAGCTTATTGGGTGCCGATCGGAACGCTCTATGTTTTTGTCGATTATATGTTGATCCTATTCAATCAGCTCAACAATGCCATGACCAGAGTCGGTGATCTGGAGAGAGCGCGCAGTGCGGCCGACCACATTTTTGAACTGCTGGATCTGGAAACGGTCCGCGAGGGAACCAGGATGGCTCCTGTCTCTACGGGAAGAATTGCTTTTGAGAATGTCACCTTTGCCTATGACGAAGAGGCTGTTCTTAAAGATATCAATTTCGAAGTCGCTCCCGGACAGACAGTTGCCTTCGTGGGTCAGACCGGTTCCGGCAAAAGTACAATCATGAATCTGCTCTTTGCTTTCTACCAGCCGCAGCAGGGCAGGATTCTGTTTGAGGGTGAACCGCTGGCAGAACTGGATTATAAGAGTTTCCGACGTCAGATGGCAATCGTATTGCAGGACCCCTTTCTGTTCACGGGCACGATCTTGTCCAATATCACTTTGGACCGGGCGCATATAAGCCGCGCGGATGCCGAAAGAGCTTTGCGCGAAGTTGGCGGCGGTCAGTTCCTGGAGCGATTGGAACATGGCCTTGATACCGATGTAATTGAAAAAGGCGCCGGTTTTTCCTCAGGTGAGCGCCAGTTGATTTCGTTCGCCCGCGCTCTGGCTCACAATCCTCGCATTCTCGTCCTGGACGAAGCCACTTCCAGTATTGACTCCGAGACCGAGAGCGCCATACAAAGTGCCATGCGCCGTCTGGAAGAGGGGCGAACCACTTTGATTATCGCCCATCGCCTCTCAACCATCCGCCATGCTGATCAGATTATCGTCCTTGACCAAGGCCGTATCGCGGAACAGGGTGTCCATGACGAATTGATCGCCATGAACGGCATTTACCGCTCTATGTACGAAGCTCAGTCCCAAGAGATTTACTCCTAGCGGTTTAAGTCAATCTCAGCTATAATTCTTTGAATCGGCATTCGGACAAAAATATGGATTTAGGATAGGATATTCACGACAGCAGTATGAACAATTCAAATCAAGACAAAGTCACGAAACAGAAAAAACCTTATCTGCATTTATTTTTGCTTGTCATTACGGCAGTAATCTGGGGCGCGTCCTTTATTGCGCAGAAAACAGGCATGGATTATGTCGGCCCCTTTACTTACAACGGGGTGCGGATGCTCTTGGGCGGCACGGTTTTGCTGCCCGTGATTTACTTTATGCGCAAAACCGGCCACACCAGCAAAATTGGTATGGATGAATTGCTGGAAATTCGCGGGGTCAGCCGAATTGAAGATTTGCCTTGGTATGATCGCAAACCTCAGCTGTACGGCGGTATCTTTGCCGGCCTGATGCTCTTTGTAGCCAGCAGCCTGCAACAGCATGGCGTTCAGTACACAACTACCGGCAAAGCCGGCTTTATTACGGCGATGTATGTGATACTGGTTCCTGTGGTCGGAATTTTTCTGCGCCACAAAACCAGGATTGCCGACTGGCTGTCGGTTTTTCTGGCGGTATCAGGCTTTTATTTTCTGAGCATAACAGAAGATATTACTATTGCTAAAGGAGACCTGTATCTGCTACTGGGAGCCTTTTGCTATTCATTCCATATTCTGATTCTCAATCATTATTCGCCGATTGTGGATGGTGTGACGCTGGCTTCAACGCAGTTTCTTGTGACCGGTCTGCTTTCGATGGTGCCGATGTTTATCTTCGAGTCGCCTAATCTCAACGCCATCGCTGATGCTGCTCTGCCGATTTTTTACTCAGGAGCCTTGTCTTCCGGCGTCGGATTTACGCTGCAAGTTATCGGCCTGCAGAAAGTGCCGCCCACACAGGCTTCTCTGATTACATCCCAGGAATCTACCTTGTCCGTCATTTTCGGCTGGCTGATTCTGGGAGAAGTTATGTCCGGACGGGAAATTTTCGGTTGTCTTCTTATGTTGGCGGGCATCCTGATTTCCCAGCTCACCCCGACCAAAGACTACGACAAGCTCCACTCCTAGCCTATAATTTACATTACCTGGTTTGAGCTGTAAGTTTTGGTG
>JAAZGH010000063.1 GCA_012511325.1 Clostridiales bacterium
ATATATAGCTGCATTAATCAGGAGTGCTGAGTTAAGGGCGCTGAGAAGTCCGGGGGGGACTAAAAATGCCGGGACGGAAAACCGCGCCGGCACTTTTGGATAGATTGGCCCAATGGGGGCTGAATAACTGTTGCTTAATAATTGGTGGCTCTCAGCTCGAAGAAGGATTCCGGGTGTTCGCAGACGACACAGACCTTGGGTGCGTTCTTGCCGACATGGATATGTCCGCAGTTGCGGCAAAGCCACATGGTCTCTCCGTCGTCGCGCTTGAAGACCAAGTCTTCCTCGATATTGGCCAGCAGGCGGAGATAACGCTCCTCGTGATGTCTTTCGATGTCAGCTACCTGGCGGAATTTCCGGGCCAACTCGCCGAAGCCTTCTTCTTCAGCGTCTTTGGCGAAATTGACATACATCTCGGTCCACTCGTAATTCTCACCGTCGGCAGCATCCTGCAGATTTACCGTGGTGGTGGGGACTTTGCCGTCGTGCAGAGCCTTGAACCAAAGTTTGGCATGCTCTCTCTCGTTTCTGGAGGTTTCCTCGTAAAAAGCGGCAATCTGCTCGTAGCCGTCTTTTTTAGCTTGTGAAGCATAGTAGGCATATTTGTTGGTGGCCATCGACTCACCGGCAAAAGCTTCCTTCAAATTGGCTTCGGTTTTTGTTCCTTTAAGATCTTTCTTCATTCTGGTTTTTCTCCTTCGAAAAATATTGGCGATTTTTGATTCGCATTAACGCATTAAGTTTGCGTTGTTGCCTTTTTATTTCCGGCAGGGGCTGAAGCCTGACAAGCGGCGCAGATGCCGCTGAGAATCAGTTTTTGACCCGTGATCAGGAATTGCTTTTCCCGCTGCACTATTTCCGCGATTTGATCTGACAGGGTAGGCTCCACATCAAATACCCGGCCGCACCGCTCGCAGTGCAGATGATAATGTCTCTCCGGCGTCGAGTCAAACAGCATGACTCCATTCTCAGTCATGAAGCGCTTCAGGGCACCATCTTCTACCATGCGGCTGAGATTGCGGTAGATCGTCGTTTTATTCACATTGGGGAGCTTGTCCGTCACGCAATGCCAGACATCATCTGCCGTCGGATGCGACAGCTTGCGGATACATTCCTTGATTACCTGCCGTTGCTGAGTATTTCGGGTTGCAGTTTTCAGTTTAGGCGTCAATCCTTCCCTATTTAGCCGCCTGATTGTGACAGCAATAAATATTAACTACCATTTAAGTACTATATCATAAATGCAACTAAGTTGCAACAATGGAATAGGGTATAATGGACTCTGATAATGACAGAGACGGAAAATGATATGGAAATTAGTAAAAACGAACTGAAAAAAATAATTCTGCACCGCCAGGGGCTGACCAATCCGTCACCCGATCCTTTGACCATCTGCTCAAAGCTGAATGGTTTTCAGGCGCAGTACAATCTGATGCCGGAGCAGGCTTTTGTTGTGCGGACGCAGACGGAGGCCTTCCGCGCTGAAGGCTGGCGTGATGAGCTGGTGCGGTGCTGGTCGATCCGCGGCACTTTGCATGTTTTCCCTCTGGCTGAGATCCCATTGTATCTGCATCAGGGGCGCCAGACCGGGCAAAGGGATGTCGACGATCTGCAGTCGGATATGTATCTGAATGAAAACGAAAAACGGTATTATGCGGAGATTATTTTGGCGGCCCTGGCCAAGCGGCCGCGCACCAGAAATGAATTGAAAATAATCACGGCGGAAGCCGGATTGCCCAAGGATGCCGAGCGCTCGGTATTCAATCCCTGGGGCGGGCTGATCCGCTATCTGATCGAGTCGGGTCAGGTATACCGCAAATATGGCCTGGACGGACTTTATGTGAAACTGGAGGATTATCAGCCGTGGCCGAAGAAAGAGGCTGAACTGGAAATCGCTCGCCGTTATTTCGAAAATTACGGCCCTTGTACTATTGACGACGCCCGCTACTATTTCAAACGCCGTAAAGGCCTTATCCTGGAATGGATGGAGCAGCTTGATCTCGAAACAGTA
>JAAZGH010000064.1 GCA_012511325.1 Clostridiales bacterium
CATAGTAAGTTCAGAACCACCGGACACATACCAGATGCCGGGTTCGGATCCATCTTTAGACATCGCATTTTGCGATTTCGGTTCGGAAACAATTGCGGAGTCGGTCTCAGCTTGACCAAATGCCGGCGGCAGAGATATTTTCTCCAGCAAAATCATATCACCCGGTTGAACCTCTCCTTTGTCCAGAGCAGGCGCAAATGTCACAGTATCTGACAGATTGGCCATCTCCAATGAACTGTTCTCATAGACGGAAAGAATGCGCCCCCCAGGGAGTGTATTAATGAAATTGACACTGCCGCCGTCCTTAAAGTAGGGGCTGACAATTAGAGGCTCACCCGGCACTTCCGAAAGCCAGGATTGACCCGATGCTGTCTGGAACAGAACCGCTTGATCGGTCAGCCAGGTACAATTGACCAGAGCCGGCCAGATAATGCTTTCATGTTCTGACTGATCTGAGACCGGATTTACTCCATAAACGTCTGCCAAAACATCGGGACGGATCAACTCAAAGTTCAGTCCGTCTGCTGAATAAGCCATCCCGCCTTGAGTACCGCAGCAGACAAAGCCCTCGGTACCGGCAGCCAGCGACAGCCAGTTATGAGACGATGTCAGGTTTGCAACCGGCTGAAACTGAAGATTAAGATCGCCGGATAAGATCAGACCATTGCTGGCCGCCAGCACGATCCGCTCGCCGTAAATCGCCAGGGCATTCAGATCATTATGCAGATCCAGGCTAATCTCCTCAAAGCCGCTGTAGGCGATACGGTATAATTTTCCCCCATCGGCGCAGGCCAGGTACTCAGTCCTGCCGTCAGCGGGCAGCGGGATAATATCATTAAAAGAAACATCAGCAAGCCGCTCCCGCTGCCAGTTGCGGCCATCGGAGGAGAGATAATAGCTGCCGTCATCGGCAACGACAATCCAGCCGCCGGCACTGCCGGCAACCGCGGTCAGTCGCGATGAAGTGCCGAGATGATTCAATCTGGTTTCACCATCACGGTTGATCTCCAGAATTACACCCTGATCGCCAACCAGCATAATGGTGTTGGCATAAGCGGCAACATCATAGAGCACTTCATCATTCGGCATCTCAGCCGGCAACAGAATCTGCCGAAAATTCAACAGCTGGCCGGCGGAAAAATTTGTAATCCTGGCCTCATGGCGCAGCTCAAATGTATCCTGCGATTGACTGTAGATCCGGATGTCGGCCCCTTCATAATAGTCTTTGCTGCTGCGAACGGAATCGCCGATCGCAACCGAGGGAATGACAAAGCTATTTTCAGTACCGGCCGTAACCGTGAACTGATTTTGCAGAACCTCGGGTTCAAAGCCGCCATAACGGATAATGTTGCCGGAACTCACAGTTTCAAGATTGACGCCGAAAGCGGCGACCGGATCGCCCGCAAAATTGCGGCTCAGCTCAAAGACTCTGGCCGTATCATCGGAATAAAATAATAGAACACTGCGTATGATCAGGAAAGCAGTCAGAGCAATCAACAGAAGACTGATCACAGTGGTAACCAGAATTCTTCTGCGCCATCTGTAATCAAGCTCCGCAAACATTCTCACACCTGTTTCCGTCGATAACGATACTCTCCGATCAGCCGGATCACCATGAACAGACCTATGAAAATGAAAATAATCTCCACCAGGAACAAAGTCATATTGTCCTCCGGCAAGCCGAATAATCTGGCAAAAATACCGCTGCCGAAAAAGTTATATACCATATGCATAAAAATCGGAATCAGCAGATTGCGGGTAAGCTCATAGACCAAGGCCAGAACCAGCCCGGGCAGGATTACGAAAGCAATCTGAAAGGGCATGAGATGGAAGAGAGCAAAAGCCAAGGCAGAAAGCAGAACTGCTATCCAGGCTGGGGCAACCCGGCGGATTTCCCCTTGCAAAATTCCTCTGAACAGCAATTCCTCAGCAATGGGAATCATAATCACCACTGCCAGAATTTCCAGCCAAAAATATCCATCAGGCCGGATCAGAGTCTGAATCGCCTTCGTATAGGTTTCGTATTGCGTCCGCAGCCAGGCATTCGACTGCGCCAAGTTAATCAAAAAGCTAATCCAGACCATGGGCAGGCCGAGAGAACCCATAATAGCAGAGAAAGCAGTCAGCCAATATCTCCGCGGCGCCCTGTCCAGCAAAACTACTTCCGGATATTTGCGGCTCCGGTATTTCAGATAGAGACTGTAGACCGGCGCCATGACCAGCCCCAACAGCACTGAAGCCCAGTTCTGCGCTTGAGCATCCAGAAACAGGCGCTCGATGGCCTCCTGACTGGAGAGGAGAGAAAAGGGAATGCCCCGGACAAAAGTATAAATGACCACGATCCCCATCGCCGTCAGATTGAGAAATAAGGCGTGAAGCAGCATAAAGAGCAATGGCGCCGCCACTGTTAAGATATCAGCACGGGGATACTTTGAATTGAGGACAAAATCTCCGTCCTCAAGCGGTGCTTTATTCTGATCGTTCAAAGACAAAGGATCACCTCAACCACTAAGAACCAGCATAATTCCCAGTCAGTAAAAATATAGCCTCTTTAAACAGCTGTCAGACCGGTCATTATAGCCTTGCTGCCAGCCGGTAGCTACAGCGATTGCTCGTAACGGCGGAAAAACTCGTCAAAAGCTTCGTCCAATTCCTTGCGACTGCGAATAGAAACAAAAACCGGATCGCCGTTTTCATCTTGATAGTTGCGCATGATGACTAATTCAGGCTCAGGATGCGTGCCAATGTCCGGCTCGAAATTATACATAACGGTATAAGAGCGGCCACTGATCTGGAACGAATCAATCATCGAGACATAATATTCCCGGCCGCGCTTGTCATCAACCAAAACCGCCAGCACTTCATCATGAGCCGCTTCAACGGGCGTCGCATCGGCCGCCGCGGAGCGCTCGCTTCTAGTCCTGGTCGTCTGCTTCGTAGCTCTCGTCTTCTTCGTAGTCTTCTTCTGCCTCGGCATATTCATCCAAGAGTCGATCGTATTCCTCATAGACCCGATCATTTTCATCATCATCAAGGCTCACAAGAGAGACCTCGCCGGACTCAGGATCTTCCACGATCTGGGTAATCACCCACTCGCCGTAGTCATCCTCCTCATCATCGTCGGTCGTAGTCACCAGAACACAGTAGACCTTGTCTTCAAACTCAAACTGGTCAACCATCTCGAAGAAATATTCTTCGCCGGTTTCAGTATCTTCCATCACAACAATCGCACCCTCATCAGCAAAAAGCTCATCGCCGAGTCCCGGCTCGAAACCTTCCTCGTCAGCGGCTGCATAATAAATATTTTTAGTAGAGAGCATATTAAACCTCCAAAAAAGTCTGTTTTATTTAACATAGCAAGTATATCACATGTCAGATTACAAATAGACAAAAACAGCTAATATAACCTTTATGTGACAGAGCAGATCCAATAACTGCGATTACTGCGATTTTTGCTTTTTACGATTTTGATCCAGCCAGTCCTGTAAAATAATTTCGGCAGCGATCTGGTCGACAAGCGCGCGTCTCTTATCGCGCTTAATTCCCGCTTCCCGCATAATGCGGCCGGCCAGTACCGTAGTATAACGCTCATCGGCAAAGATCACTTCCAATCCGGTCGCCTCGGCAAGTCCGGCAGCAAAATCACGGGCACTTCTCTCGGCTTCCCCGCTCTTGCCATCCGTACGCCGCGGCAGACCAAGTATAATCCGCTTAACCTCATGGGCTGTGCAGAGCTCTGCTATGCGCCGGATAACAGACGAATCATCTTCTCCGCGGCGCTGAATAGTCTCCAGGCCACTGGCCAGAAGTCCCAAAGGGTCACTGAGAGCTATGCCCATCCGCCTGCTGCCATAATCTATACCCATGATTCTACCCATGGTCATTGCCCTCTCCTCCACTCCTCCGGATTTTACCAGATTTTAATCGCATAGTAAGGACAACTGGCAGCGCAATAGCTGCACAATATGCATTTGCTATGATCCACCTCTCCCCGGCCACCCCTCAGATATAATGCCTGGCTCCTGCAGCGCGCTACGCAATTGCCGCAGCCCGCGCACCAATACTCGATAACCAGGCGGCGAGGCTTAGACGCCGTTAATTCCAGACTGTTCTGATCCGGCTCCCTGCCGCAAAACCAGTCCAAATTGACATCTATCTCTGCCTGGGAACCCATACCCACAGACCAAGAGGTAACAAAATCCAAACTCAATGCCGCCTTTACCGCCTGCG
>JAAZGH010000065.1 GCA_012511325.1 Clostridiales bacterium
ATACGACTTAAAGCGACTCCGCTGCCGATAAAGCTGAAAGCATCGCGGGAAAAATATAAATTAGGCAGAGGATCCAGTAGCATCAACTGCTCCGCAGGCGGAGGCTGCGGCAATTTAACCGGTATATCATCGCTGACATTGCGGATACCGGCAATCAACAGATCAGCGAGTTCCTGCGAGTTAGTAATATCTGTAAGCCATTCGGCGAGAGGTTCAATATTGGGAGTGGCAATGGCATCTTCTTCCAGAAATTTATGCACAAATTTTGTGCGAAGTTCCGGATCTTCCAGCAAATCCGCCAACAGCTTTTCGATATAGACGGTTTCTACGCCGCAACCGCGCAGAGCATCTGCAAAAGCATCATGCTCCTCACCGGCCAGATGAGCGTCCGGCAAATCGTCAAATAATAATCTCTCTTTATTGGTAGGCGTTAAATTATCGATTTCTTTACCGGGCCTGTGCAACAGAACCTTTTTCAGCCCGGCAATTTCCGAATACACATGAACACCCGTCGGTTTAATCATGCTCCCCTCCCGCGGAAATTTTCCGATATTTAGTTATACAAGTTATCTCTTCTGCTTCTCTACATATTATCTTCCGCGATAATGCGCACTATGCATACAATGAATATCCTAAGCCATTATTGCATGGATTGCCCGGACTGGCAAGAAAGCAATTAGAAGCTTGAGTTAATAGAAGCTTGAGTTAGCAGGATTAGGGATTAATTATACGGGCACTTTTAATCAAAGAATCACAGAAAGAGGAATGACCTAGGATTGCGGTTTAGACTGTTTTTTCTGTTCCAGGCGCGCTTCGACAATCATATCTTTGACTTTCATCAGGCGGGTCAGATTGCCGCGTTCATTCTCTTCCATTTTCATGGTAATCGAGACAATCAATTCCAGCAGCTCAGGAATCAGAACATATTCCAACGAGTTGACGCGGCGGCGGGTACGCTCAATTTCCATCGCCATTAGCATGGCTTGATTTTCTTTCTCCGCCAGCTCCAATAATAAAGGAAAGACTTCGCGCAAGGCGTCGATTGCCTGATCCAGCTCGCCGGATACTGATGTCATGCCATAGGGCAGATCACCGCTGCCCAGAGCCAGCTTGACCGCATCGGTATCTGTCCCGCCTTCGTCGCCGGCTGATGGCAGCTTGAATACCGGCGAAATCACGCTCATGGTATTGACCTCGGAAACTTCCAGTTGCAGCGGCGGTAATCCGGTCAACAGTGCCGATTCAACCACGGCTGCCTGCATGGTTGCCCGTGCGAGCACCATCTCTTGATTGGCCTTATCGAGCAGATCCTCAACTCGAATACGCAGATCAGCCGTCGTGCGCACCAGGTCCAGGAACAGCCGCATCAGCTCGTCGCGTTTATCTTTTAAAAGCTTATGACCGCGACGAGCAGTCCGCAGCTGATTCTTCAGCTTCAGCAATTCCATGCGGTTGGGATTGACGCGACGCTTGGCCATGCTCAGCCCTCCCGCTGCTCAAGATAGTATTGTTCAATGAAGCTGTCGTGGATACGCTTGAGTTCGTTCTTGGGCAGGATCGACAGTAGTTCCCAACCAAGGTTCAGAGTTTCCTCGATTGTACGATTGGTCGTAAATCCTTGAGAGACATATCTCTCTTCAAATTCGTCAGAGAATTCGGCATAGATACGGTCTACTTCCGACAGAGCTTCCGCACCTAAGATGATCTCCAGCTCCTTGGCATCCTTGCCGCGGGAATAGGCAGCGAACAGCTGATTCATAGTGTCGGCATGATCGGCGCGTGTTTTGCCGGTGCCGATACCCTTGTCCTTAAGGCGTGATAAAGAGGGCAGCACATCGATCGGCGGACGCAATCCCTTGCGCAGCAGTTCGCGGCTCAAGATCACTTGACCCTCAGTAATATAACCTGTGAGGTCAGGAATCGGATGAGTCTTATCTTCATCAGGCATGGTCAGAATCGGCACCAATGTGATTGAGCCTCGATTGCCCTTAATTCTGCCCGCTCGCTCGTAGAGGCTGGCCAGGTCCGTATAGAGATAGCCCGGATAACCACGTCGGCCGGGAACTTCTTTACGGGCTGCCGAAATCTCGCGCAGAGCTTCCGCATAGTAGGTAATATCCGTCATCAGGACCAGTACATGCATCTCCAGGTCGAAGGCTAAATACTCAGCCGCAGTCAGCGCCATACGGGGTGTCGAGATACGCTCAATCGCCGGGTCGTCGGCCAGATTGATGAACATGACGGCACGTTCAATCGCGCCGGTATTCCTGAAATCACTGATGAAGAAGTCTGATTCTTCAAAGGTGATGCCCATGGCGGCGAAGACGACGGCAAATTCATCTTCAGTATTCAGAACCTGGGCTTGCCTGGCGATCTGCGCCGCCAGCATATTGTGAGGCAGACCGGAGGCAGAGAAGATAGGCAGCTTCTGACCGCGTACCAGGGTATTGAGGCCGTCAATGGCAGAGACTCCTGTCTGGATAAATTCATTGGGATAGTCCCGGGCCGCCGGATTGATCGGCGTGCCGTTGATATCGCGCATTGATTCCGGAATCAGCGCGGGACCGCCGTCGATCGGACGACCCATGCCGTCAAAGACGCGGCCGAGCAAATCGCGGGAAACAGCAAGTTCCTGGCCACGCCCCAGAAAACGGACTTTGGATTCATCGACATTGATGCCGATTGAACTTTCAAATAGCTGAACCAGTGCATCCGTGCCGTCAATTTCCAGTACCTTGCAATGTCTGACCTCTCCGCCGGGCAGCTCAATTTCGGCCAGTTCATCAAATTTGACATCTTCAACGCCGCGCACCAGCATCAGAGGGCCGGCAACTTCTTCAATCGTACGATATTCTCTTGCCATTTCTATCTGCCTCCAAGATTAAGAGCTGACAGCTCCCGAGTCATTTGCGCATTCAGCTCGGCCGCGCGATCTGCGATCCGGTCTTCGGGTACCATCTTCAGACGCGCGAGCTCGTCCCGAACCGGCATTTCCTCCAGTTTGTGATACTGTACGCCATTCGCAAGCGCCTTCGCCGCTTCGTAATACCAGTTCATCAGCAATTCCAGCATCTGGTGCTGTTTCTCCAGCGAGGTAAAGGTATCAATCTCATCAAAGGAGTTCTGATGCAGGAAGTCTTCGCGCAAGGAGCGGGCTGCTTCCAGCTTCAGGCGATCACTGTCGGAGAGGGCGTCGTGGCCGATCAGGCGGACAATCTCTTCCAGTTCGGATTCTTCTTGTAGTAACTTCAGCGCATCCTGGCGCAATTTACTCCAGCGCGGAGTGACATTTTCGTTCATCCAGCGGTCAATCTTATCGCTGTAGAGCGAATAACTGGTCAGCCAATTGATCGCCGGAAAGTGGCGCCTGTATGCCAGAGCTGAGTCCAAACTCCAGAAAACCTGCACAATTCTGAGCGTGGACTGCGCCACCGGGTCGGAGAGGTCGCCGCCGGGTGGCGAGACGGCGCCGATCGCAGTCAGGATGCCCAGGCGATCGTCACTGCCCTGACAGCGGACCATTCCGGCTCTTTCGTAAAAGTTGGCGAGCCTGGAACCCAGGTAGGCGGGATAACCTTCTTCGCCCGGCATTTCTTCCAGCCGGCCGGACATCTCGCGCAGAGCTTCAGCCCATCTCGAGGTGGAGTCCGCCATGATGGAAACCGAATATCCCATGTCGCGGAAATATTCGGCTATGGTGATGCCGGTATAGATGGAGGCTTCACGGGCGGCCACAGGCATATCCGAGGTATTGGCAATCAGGATGGTCCGCTTCATCAGGGGCTCGCCGGTCTTCGGATCATCGAGGCGCGGGAATTCATTGAGGACGTCTGTCATCTCATTGCCGCGCTCGCCGCAGCCGATATAGACTACGACATCAGCCTCGGCCCATTTGGCCAGCTGATGCTGGATTACGGTCTTGCCGCTGCCGAACGGCCCGGGTACAGCGGCTGTGCCGCCTTTGGCCACGGGGAAGAAAGTGTCTATAATGCGCTGACCCGTAATTAATGGTTCAAGCGGCGAAACTTTCTCTTTATAGGGACGGCCGATCCGCACAGGCCATTTTTGCATCAGGGACAGCTCATGCCTCACACCTTTGTCATCTTCCAGCAGTCCTATCGTATCGGCAACTGTATAGCGGCCGCTCTTGAGTTCAACAATCTTACCGCTCAAATTAGGGGGAACCATTATGCGGTGCGCCAGCAGCACGGTCTCCTGAACAATGCCCAGAACATCCCCGCCAATAACTGCGGCACCCGGTTCAAGCTCGGCTTCAAACTCCCATTCTTGTTCGCGATCCAGAGCGTAAGCGAAAGCGCCGCGCGTAATATTGCTGCCCTCGGTCTCGACCAACTTGTCCAGAGGACGCTGGATACCGTCAAAGATACCGCTGATCAGGCCGGGTCCCAGCTCAACCGAAAGAGGTGAGCCGCGCGAGACTACTTCCTCGCCCGGACCAAGTCCCGCCGTCTCCTCATAGACCTGTATGGAAGCTTCATCACCGTGCATTTCGATGATTTCGCCAATCAGTTTTTTAGCGGATACTTCGACTACATCATACATTTCGGCATCGCGCATCCCCTTGGCTATAACCAGAGGACCTGACACCTTAATGATTTTGCCTCGACTTCGATTATCCATCGGACCCTCCCAGATTTATCTAATATCGCCCAGCAAGTCGATGCCTGTAGCTTTGCGCACCGCTCTTCTGAGCTGCTCTTTGCCAATATTGGTTTTTTCTTTAGCTGACGGTATCAGGATAATAGCCGGAATTCTGTGTTGGCGCCGCTCCTCGATAAAGCTTCGTACAGAGGAATCTATTGCCAGAGGTTCCGTCAGGAATACGATAGCGTATTCCTCATCTACCATCAGTTGAAGTGCTTCCAGCACTTCGGCCGGCTTTATCACCGGCTTCACAGTCATGCCGAGGGCACGGTAGCCGATAATGCTGTCAAGATCGCCGATTACGCCAACTTTATGCATCTGCTACCTCCAGTCCGGATAGCTGCTCCGCCGCAGCGTCTTGACCCGCGCCTCGGGCAGGTGATTCCGCAATGCCGATAGAGCTATGCGGATATTCTTCATTTCCATCTCGCGGCCGAACAGATACGCCAGGGTAATTTCAGGACCGTTCAAGCTCATGCCGCCTTCATATATATGTTGCATCAGAAGCTCATCCCCCGCGCTGCTGTAGGCAGAAGAAACACCCGGTTGGCCGTATTCTTCCACAAAGCCGGCCAGACTTCTGTAATTGCCGCGGAGCAGATACCATTTCAGTTCTCCGCTCCCCATGTCCAGAGCCGTTTTCAACCAGTCGTGGCTGAGTTCTCCTGCCGGCAGTAGGCTGTCCGCGAACAGCTTGGCGCCCAGATTCCTGAGCCTCGACCGCAATAGCGTCTCCAGATTGATCAGATCGCGCTTTAATGACAGCCATTCTGTCAGCCAGGCGTTTTTAAGTTCCGAAGCCTGTTCCAAAGCTCTCTGATGTAAGCCTTTATCAATGGTCAGATCAATTCTGGCAGCATCATAGCTGGCGGTATAGGCTGCTTCCGCCTCCCGCGCCAGAACGGGGATCCATTCCGGCAAGCGGCGGAAATCGTTTTCCTGAACTGCCCGGCTCAAATGCTCCGGATCGACCTGCGCCGGCTTAAGCATCAGATAACTGAGCTCCGCAAATGTCCGGGGATTCTCGGCTGCCAGCTTTTCTTTCAGCAGGGTTTTCAAATTCTGACCATCAGTAAAAGATAGCAGCAAGTCGCGATAGCGCTCGTCAGGAGCAACCTCGGATAAAATTCGATCCAGTCTGATTTTTTCAGCCTCCAACGCCTGTTCGATTTCTCCCTGCTGGTAGCCATATTCCACCAGCACATGAGATAGGGCTTCTTCATCCGGAGCCAGGAACATACGGTCCTGACCCTCCCGCCCCATCAGACCCATCTCTAAAGCTCGGATGCGTCCGGTAGCATAGCGCCAGGGAGTGGATTTTTTGTAGTTTTTAGGCAATTTAGACATCTTCAATCTTTCTCAAGCAACTCTGCCGCCAGTTGAGCTAGCTCTGCTCTTGAGTTGCGAATAGCCAGATCATAAGTGAGATTATCCTCAATCCTACCTTGTCGGACCACAAGCCCGGCTCTAAAATTCCCGGCGGCCGAAGCTAAGGTGAATTTGTCGCCTAATTGTCCGAGCAAGGACGGACCCAGTTCCTGATCCACTTCCGGCAACATAATCTCGCCACCTGTCAGCTCTCTTGACTTGATCATCTGAAGATAGCGATCAACTTTCTCCTCGGCAGGATCAGATGCCAGTTTATCAAGAGCCGCCTCGATCAGATCCTCGACCTGAAGTTGCCGTTTCTGGAGATTGTCTTTTCTATGCTCCGAACGAACCAGACTTTCCCCGCGCGCCAGTATATTAGCAGCATCCTCCTTGGTCCGGGTACGGCTATTTTCCAGAATTTCGTCGGCGGTAGTTTCAGCGGCGGCAATCATACCCGTTGCTTTCTCTTCCGCTTCCGCTTCAATTCGGGCAGCGGTTGCTCGGGCATCGGCAATAATACGGGCAATAATCTTGTCAAGACCTTCCATAGGCTGATCCACTACTTGATATTGAGCACTGCGAGTACAGTAGCCAGTAAGGCGAGAATCGCATAAGTCTCAACCATGGCAGCCAGAATAATCCCCTTGGCCTGCTCATCTGGTCTTTGCGCGATCAGCGCGATGCCTGCTTCGGAAACCTTCCCCTGATATATGGCGGAGAAGTAGCCAACAAGAGTGATGGGCATCGCTGCCAGAAAATACAGGAGACCGGTCTGCCAGCTGATAGCATAATTACCGGCCATGAGGCCGGATGCGCTCATAATCATGAACCAGCTCAAAAGTCCGTAGATACCCTGTGTGCCGGGCAAGGCCTGCAAAATCAGCATCTTTCCGAATTTTTCGGGATCTTCAGTTAGGACACCGGCGGCAACTTCGCCTACACTACCTACGGCCTTGGCGGATCCTATGCCGGGTAGAGCCGCAGCCAAGCTTGCCCCCAATATAGTAAGTCCCGGTCCGATCAATTCTGCAAAACTCATAATTTCCTCCATCTATGTCTTTCTCAATCCGGTTTTCGCCGGATCTTTATTGAAATTATTTACAGCGTCTCGGCGCTGTTTATTATTTATTGTCTATCGCAATCCCAGGCGATAATTATCGCCCTCCGGCGGCTGCCGTTAAGCAGCCCCCTGCTGCCGTTCTTGTTCTGCTTCATTCCTAATGCTGTAATATTTGGTTTTGCGCCGCAACGGTTTAAAGAACTGCCCGCCGCCCCCGAAGAATTTACCGAACATCTCAACATATTGGAGACGGCTGGCATGGACATAGGCAGACAAGCCGGACAAGGCAAGGTTCAAAGTATGCCCCAACAAACCGACCACAACAAACATAATATAGCCGATCGGGGTAGGGCCGAGCAGGAAGCCCAATTTGTTCACAACAATGGCAATGACGCTGGTAGCCAACACCAAGGCCAGAATACGCGTGTAAGACAGAATGTCACCTAGAAAACCGGTCACATCGTATAGAGATACAATACCTTTGAAAAGGCGCACGATCGGGTTTTTGGCCTCTCGTCCGCCGAACAAGACCACAACGGCTGCACCGGCCAGTGCCAGATAAATGCCGATACTGCTGCTAATGTCTGAAGCGGCGCCCAGAGCTCCGGTAGTACCGCCGGCATAGAGCAACAGTCCGCCGACAATCATATACCAGGGCACAACATCCAATAAGCCGCCCAGCAGATCACCCTGCAGACGGGCATTCTTAATCTGCAGGCCCATGCCGAAGAACAGATGCACTACACCGAACAGCATGCTGAAAATCATCAGCTTCATAGCATCTTCCATCGGATCAAACCAGAGGGCAGGGAAATTAATGCGGCCCTCTGACACAACTGTCAGCATATCGCCAAAGAAACCGCCGAAGACAGCGCCCCAGACTACCGAAGAAATGCCACTGATAAAGAGCATCTTCGTCATCTCCTGCAACTCGCCTTTAACTTTAAATTTCCAGAGCAACAAGGCGCAAAGGCCGACCAAAGCAAGGCCATAGCCGACATCTGACAACATCATGCCGAACAAAAGCATATAGAACGGGGCCATCACAGGTGTGGGGTCAGCTTCTTCCGCATTGGGAGCGCCGAACATGGCCAAAATAATCTCAAAATTCCGGTTCAGAGGATTATTCTTCAATTTGATCGGATAATTTTCCGATTTTTGACCGGCTACGCAGGAAATCGCAACATCATGCTCAGCTTGAAGTGTTTTGATCAAGTCTGCCGTTTGTTCGTGCGGCACCCAACCTCTGAGCCAGAATGTAGAGGCGGATCCCGAGAGGTCAGCTGCTGCTGAATCTCTCTCCAGCAGAACACGATAATAGTC
>JAAZGH010000066.1 GCA_012511325.1 Clostridiales bacterium
ATCCTGCTCTATCCTGATCATCCAAGTGTAGCGGATATTTTCGGCGAGCTCGGCAAACTGGTGATTGTTGAGAATGAATACCAGCTTGATGTTCTGATTACAGTAACGGCTCTGGTTAGCCCTTTCCTGCGTTTGCTCTCAGAAACGATCAGCTGGAGTTCCGAACATGATTTGGGCCTGACAAAGGCCGCCGACTATTCGCTGGCTTTCTTTGACGCCCTGGTAGATATGGCAAGGCGAGCCGGGATTGATGAAGTGCTCGGACTCTGGCGGGAAATGACACCCGGCGGCCTGAACCAGAGGGCAACCAGCTATCTGGAAGAGCGGGATGGCTTCAGCATATGGCCTGAAGCTCTGGACACAGTATTAAAATTCTTCACGCAGGACGGATTAGAATCCGACAGCTAAAGAATCCGGATACCCGGCAGTTCGCTGCCCGCTAAATGTCCCGGAAATCATCTTTGACAAAGGGCCTAAGGGCAGATAGAATAAGCAAGCCAGCCCTTGCTGGCCAAAGGAATAATATAGACATAACTGCGGAGAAATACCCAAGAGGCCGAAGGGGACGGTTTGCTAAACCGTTAGTGGGGGCAACTCCAGCGAGGGTTCGAATCCCTCTTTCTCCACCAATGTCCGAGAACGTCCTATTTGCAGGCGTTTTCGGACATTTTTGTTTAACAATTTTAAACTGTACCCAATAGATTGGACACAAGCTGTTTTCAAAAACCCTTTAAACTGGACACTTGGGTTTCTGAAATCCTTGAGATCGAACAAATAGGTTATACTTTGTAGGTTATCAGAAGCAGACCGCGCAGGTTGTATGGGGATAAGAAATTGGCAAAGGAGAACATAATTGTTGTGAAGAAGCATTCGCCCAAATATGTCATTGCCGGATGGGGATTCCTTTTGCTGTTTTTGCTCAGCAGTATTCTGGCCCCCAGTTTGTATTATCAGCAAGTCCATGCGGCAGTACTTGCAGAGCCGATCGCTGATTGCCAGGAAAGGGTTTTGTGTATTGACGATAATGAGCAAGCTCTTGAATGGCGTTTGCGCATGATAGATCTGGCGCAAGAGGAACTGGTCCTGGTGACATTTTCCCTCAGAAATGATCACAGCGGGCTAGATGTAATGTCGGCATTGTTCGACGCGGCGGAGCGTGGTGTGACAGTAAAGATCCTGATTGATGGCATTCTCGGAACTTTGGAATTATCGGGAAGTCAATATTTTTCCGCCTTAATTGCGCATCCCAATGTACAGGCAAAGCTATACAATCCAATAAATATCTTGAAGCTACGGAAAGCTAATTATCGAATGCACGACAAATATCTGATTGTGGATCACAATATCTATATCCTGGGCGGAAGAAATACCAATGATATGTTCCTTGGCTCTTATGTGGACAAATATAATATCGATCGGGATATTTTGGTTTACTCGCAAGCCAACGGGCAATCAATGGCGCAGCTCAAGGACTATTTTGACCGGATCTGGAAACTGCCATGCAATGAAGAACTCTTTGCCGCGGATATAAGTCAGGTTTCGGATATTCAGGCAGATATGGTTAAACGGTATCGGCAAATAAAAGATAAATATGCAGAGCCGGCTCAGAAAATTGATTGGGAAACAGAAACGCTGGAAACCAAGGGAATCACCTTGCTCGCTAATCCCATAGAACCTGAAAGGAAAAAGCCTGAGCTATTGAAAAAAATGTATCGGATAATACAGCAGGGGGAGTCCATTATAATCGAAACCCCATATATTATCTGCGACAATAATATGTATGAGAAACTTGGCCTGTTGAATGAAGATGGCAAAAAATTGCAGATAATTATAAATGCTGTAGAAGGCGGTGCCAATCCTTTTGGCTGCGCGGACTATTTAAACCAAAAGGAAAATATTCAAAGAACCGGCTCAGATATATTCGAAGCGCTATACGGCCAGTCTTTGCACCGAAAAACCGGCCTTGTCGATGACTCGATCAGTATTGTCGGCTCCTATAACTGGGATATCAGGAGCACATATTTGGATACAGGATTAATGCTTGTTATTAATTCTCCGGAACTTAATGCGCAACTAAGGACTTCGTCTCTTGACTTAATGCGGAAAAGCCGCCATATCGCCCCGGACGGGACAGTAACTTTAGGCGCTGAATTTGTTTCTATTGAACTAAGCTTTGGAAAAAGGCTCTTCTATAATATCCTCAGAATTATAGTTATCCCCATTCGCAAGTCATTGTAAAATCCGTTTGGGGAATTGCTTAACCGTTTGGTTTACGACCGCTGATAACCGTCCCGGTTTCCCGATTTAAGAGAAAGAGCGCCTATTTTATAGTGCCTTCGGCAAAAAAGCGGTCTATGTTACGGGAATGACGATTATTTGTTCTGAATGGAGCGGCATAGTAAAATATGGTAGATAGGATTTTAAGATCTGGAGGTACAAATATGGAACATAAATTGCCTAAGCTTCCTTTTAGCGAGAACGCACTGGAACCGGTGATTTCCAAGGAGACTATCGAATACCATTATGGTAAACATCATCAGACTTATGTCACAAATCTGAATAATCTTATAGTAGGAACTGAGTTTGAAGATATGGATCTGGAGGATATTATTAAGAAGTCCGGCGGCGGCATCTTTAATAATGCGGCTCAGGTCTACAATCACACTTTCTACTGGAACTGTCTGTCGCCGGCAGGTGGCGGCAAACCTACGGGTAAGTTGGCTGAGGCGATCGATAAGACTTTCGGCTCGTTTGACGAATTCAAGAAACTGTTCTCTGCCAAGGCTATCGGCACTTTCGGTTCCGGCTGGGCTTGGCTGGTCAAGAATCAGGATGGCGGTCTGGAGATCGTCAGCACCGGTAATGCGGAGACCCCGATCACCAAGGGACAGACGCCACTGTTGACCTGCGATGTCTGGGAGCATGCCTACTATATTGACTACAGGAATGCCCGCGCCAAATATGTGGAGAAGTTCTGGGATCTGGTCAATTGGGATTTTGTGGCCGGTAATTATTAGTCATTAGTTAGTTCATTGAAACAACTCAAAGGGCGGATCTGTAGTCCGCCCTTTGGTTTTGCCCGCTTGTTGTCTTGTTGGCAAAAGAGAGTTGCCTTATTGTCAAAGGCAACGGCATTAAAGAGCCTTTTTAGGCTTAGCTTTATAGTGTGTGTGCAGCAGCTCATGGGATTTATGGCCCAATGGCTCATGCAGGAATTCCTCGTAAAGGATTTTGACCTCCGGATTGTCATGCGATTTCCGCAGCGCCATCTTTTCATCCTCAAGATAGATAGCTTTAATGCGCTCAATACGCTTGGCATTGGCCTTGGTATATGGCTGACCGCCGCCGCCGATACAGCCGCCGGGACAAGCCATGACTTCGATGAAATGATAGGGGCATTCGCCCGCCCTCACCTGCTCCATCAGTGTTCTGGCATGAGCCAGGCTGTGAGCGATCGCTACTTTGACAACTGTGCCGTCGAGATCTATTTCGGCATGCTTGATGCCGTCAAAGCCGCGGGCAAATTCGAAGTTCAGGTTCTCCAGCTCCCGCTTGGTCACAATTTCATATACCGTACGCAAGGCAGCTTCCATTACTCCGCCGGTAGCGCCGAAGATGACGCCGGCGCCGGTGTAGGAACCCATCCAGGAATCAAATTTGGCAGGGGCCAGCTGTCCGAAGTCCAGACCGGTCATGCGTAAAAGTTTGCCGACCTCTCTGGTGGTCAGGACGATATCGACATCCCGATAGCCGCTGGCATTCATTTCCGGCCTCTGAGCTTCAAACTTCTTAGCGATACAGGGCATGATAGAGACAGAGACTATCCTGGACGGATCAATCTCCATCTTTTCTGCCCAGTAGGTCTTGACTAAGGCGCCAAACATTTGCTGCGGCGATTTGCAACTGGAGAGATGATCCAGCAGATCAGGGAAAAAAGTCTCGCAGAACACGACCCATCCCGGGCTGCAGGATGTAAACATGGGCAGAGTACCGCCTTCAGCCAGGCGCTGCAGCAATTCACTGCCCTCTTCCATAATCGTCAGGTCAGCAGTAAAATTAGTATGGAGCACATAGTCGAAACCAACCTGTCGCAGGCCGGCGACGAATACTTCCATATCCAGGGCGCCTGTCTCCATACCGATTTCTTCACCCAGAGCCAGTCTGACGGCCGGTGCGATCTGCGTGACCACAATTTTGTCAGGGTCTGCAATCGCCGCCAACAGCTTATCGATATTCTCAACTTCGCCAATAGCGCCGACCGGACAGGCGTGCACACATTGTCCGCACATCACGCAAGGGCTATCTGCAAGTGTGCCGCCGAGCGTGGGTACAACCATTGATTCATGGCCGCGCTTTTCTATTCCCAGCGCGCCGACTGTCTGTATGACATTACAGGCCTCAATGCAACGGCGGCAGAGAATACATTTGTCATTATCCCGGAACAGCGAGGGAGTGGAAGTGTCCTTTTCCAAACCACGGGTTTTGGCCTCAAAAGGAAGATCGCGGATCAGATATTCCTCCGCCAGATCTTGTAGTTCGCAGTTTTTGTTGCGGATGCATGTTAGACAGTCCTGCGGATGATGCGACAAGATCAGCTCCAGAATGGTTCTTCTGGCCTCAATAACCCGAGGGCTTCTGGTCTTGACATTCATCCCCTCAGATACCGGTTGCGAACAGGCCGGCTGCAACAGATGATTGCCTTCGACTTCACAGACACAGATGCGGCAGTTCGCCGTCACTGTCTGATCCGGATGATAACAAAGGGTCGGTATATCGATACCAATACCTGCTGCTGCTTCGAGTATTGTTGAGCCCTCAGGAACGGTCGTTTTAATACCATCAATTGTAAGATTAATCATGCTTTTGGCTCCTTTCGCTCTATTCTTTCAGCTTAGCAGCATATTCCGCAGAGAAATGCCTTAATGTACTTGTGACAGGCGCCGTGGCAGTCTGTCCCAAGCCGCAGAGGGAAGCGGTGGACATCACGCGCGCTAACTTGGTGATAAGATCCAAGTCGGAGGCCTCGCCCTGCCCGGAGTTAACTTTTTCTACCAGCTCACGCATCCGCATAGTGCCCTCGCGGCAGGGTGTGCATTTGCCACAGGACTCATGCTCGAAGAATTTGGTTATCTGGAGATTGACATCTACCAGATCTCTGCTCTCGTCCAAGACAAAGACGGCACCGGAACCGAGTGTGGCGCCAATCACTGACATCTTGGTGCAGCCAATTGTGGTATCCAGTTG
>JAAZGH010000067.1 GCA_012511325.1 Clostridiales bacterium
GCCATCGATAGCGCTCCACAAAAGCTTGTGACAGTCCGTCAGATCTTATCTGCCGACCCAGCTCCGAAACATCAGGCCATCTTCCGGAGCTTCGGCGATTTCCCCTTTCACATCGACGGCGACCTACCTTGCCGACATTACTCTTGAAAACCGCGCCTCTATCTAAAGCGATTCAATTTCGTGCAATCATAACATGAAGAAAAAGGCCTGTCAAATTTTAATTTGCAATTCTCGATGCCATTCCTTTGGCTTTGTTTTTTACTCATATGCAGTTGATTTAGTCTATAATAGTTTATTGATTCGAGAAAATGGACGGAGTGAAATTATGAGACGTACAGACTATTGTGGTCTGATGACCGAAGCGGATATTGGCAAAGATGCCGTCGCCTGTGGCTGGGTAGCCAATAAGAGGGATATGGGCGGCGTTATTTTCATTGACCTGGTCGACCATACCGGAGTACTGCAGATCGTCTTTAATCCGCAGAATGCGGACCGGGACTCTTTCCGCCTGGCGGAAACAGTGCGCAACCAGTCCGTAATTGCCGTTTCAGGCTGGATGCGGTTGCGCGATGAAGAGACAGTCAATCCCAAAATCAAGACCGGTACCATTGAGCTGCAGGTGCGCCGGGCTGAACTGCTGTCCGCTGCCGGCTCGCTGCCCTTTAATCCTGTCGAAGATCACGGCGTGCGGGAAGATCTGAGACTTAAATATCGTTTCCTTGATCTGCGCAGCGAACGTCTGCAGAAAAATCTGCGTTTCCGTCACCGGATAGCCAAAGCGATCCGTGACTTCATGGATGAGGAAGGATTTATCGATGTCGAAACGCCGATGCTGACTCAGAGCACGCCGGAAGGCGCCCGCGATTACCTGGTGCCCAGTCGTGTTCATCCCGGCAGTTTCTACGCTTTGCCGCAGTCGCCTCAGATATTCAAACAGCTATTGATGGTGGGCGGCATCGATAAATATTATCAGATTGCCCGCTGCTTCCGCGATGAAGATTTGCGGGCGGACCGTCAGCCCGAGTTCACTCAACTGGACTTAGAGATGGCTTTTGTCGAGCAAGAAGATGTGCTCAAACTGCTGGAGCGTCTGTTTAAATATGTAATGCGAAAAGAGATGGGTTTGGATATACGGGATCCTTTCCCCCGGTTGACCTGGGAAGAAGCCATGGACACCTATGGCGCCGATAAGCCGGACTTGAGATTTGAGCTGCCGATCATTGATCTGACCGGGATTGCAGCCGAGTCTGATTTTGCCATTTTTAAGCAGGCGATCAAGAGCGGGGGCGTAGTGAGAGCCATTGTCGTACCGGGTCAAGCTGATTTCACCCGCAGCACGATCGACCATCTGACCGAATTTGCTATCGAGCAGGGAGCAGGCGGCATGGCCTGGATCGCCTGGCGCCCTGATGGCGAAATTTACTCCATCCTGACCAAATATTTCTCCGACGAAACCATGCAAAAATTATTAGCTGAGGCCGGAGCCCAACCCGGCGATTTCATTCTCTTTTCGGCGGATAAATTGGCCAAATCACGCAAAGTCCTGGGCGCCATGCGGCTTGAACTGGCGGATCTGCTGGGGCTGAGAGACGACTCGTATCGCTTCCTGATCATCACCGATTTCCCGATGTTCGAATACAGCGAAAGCGAAAAGCGTTATCTGGCTCAACATCATCCGTTCACCATGCCGCATCCGGCGGATATTCACTATCTGAAATCAGAGCCGGAACGGGCACATTCGCAGGCCTACGATGTCGTCCTCAACGGCACGGAACTCGGCTCAGGGTCAATCAGAATCCATGACAGCGAGGTGCAGCGCCAGGTCTTCAAGGTGCTGGGGCTGTCCGAAGCGGAGTTTGAACAACGCTTCGGCTTTATGCTCAACGTCTTTTCCTACGGC
>JAAZGH010000068.1 GCA_012511325.1 Clostridiales bacterium
ACCAGCTCCTCATTGTCGAGACTATTTAGATCAAAAGATGAGAAACTTCCGGCAGTCATCAACTTATTCTCCATAGCTGCGAAAATTTCTAAGTCTTCAGTAAATAAAAACAGGTCAGCAAACCAACCTAGTGCATTGTATCAGTCATGTAATCCTAACACAATCCAAAACACAACCATCGATACATTTTTCTGTGCTTAAAGGCAGTTTCTTAATTTCAGGGAGTTTTTAATTTTGATGGTTATCAGCAACTAGTTTGCCCAATCTATTTTGATGCTATATCACAGAGCGGCGGCCCCTCATACACTGGTACAAAGACAAAGCGGATTGTATTCATTCTGTTGCATGATACATAAAAGGACTACAAGGCGGTGTTGTTGCATGCAAACAGATATCCTTTTACAATGATAACAACCTCAAAAGGAAGGGGCAGTCCATCTGTGGGTGTAAAATTACGCTTTATTCAGGACGACGCGCTCGGCGGACATATAGAAATTACCGTGTGCGCTGCGGAGAAAAACGAACGAGTGGATAAACTATTGTCAGTGCTCTCGGAACTTTCCAAGCAGCTGGCATCCGGTCAACAGTTTTCAGAAAAATACCATATAAACAGCGCGGATATTATTCTCATCATGCGCGATGGCCGCTATGTAACAGCTAAAACCGTCAGAGGCGACTATACAATCAAGGATGCGCTGACACACGTGGAAGAGAGCCTTGATCCCGCGTGGTTCGTCAGGATATCCCAGTCGGAGATAATAAACCTTAAATTTCTTAAGAATTGGGACTTCGTAGGCGGAGGATTAATTCAGGTAAAGATGGAACACGGCATAGTATCTTACACATCGAGACGCTACGCTAAGCAGATTCGCGAAATGTTTCTTAAGAGGAGGGCAAAACAATGAAAAAACGTCTGCTTGCCAAATCTCTTATCGGGCTCGCTATCGGCGCGCCTGTCGCGCATGCAATTACTATGCTGGTAAATTACTTCGCCCGCGGCCAATATCTCGTCTGTATGCCCGAGCTTACGGAAAAGCTTGGGCTTGCCGGAGCCGTAATTGCTCAGACTCTGCTTGGTGCAATATTCGGCATGATAGCTTTCGGCGGGATGTGTTTTTTCGACATCGAGAAATGGAGTCTGCTGCAAGCCTCAATGGCCCACTGCGCGCTGATACTCGTTGCATACATGGCAGTAGGGCTGCTGCTGCATTGGTTTTCCTTCGACATCATACCCATACTGATAATAGCGTTCATGATAATTCTGGTCTATGCGCTGATATGGCTGATCATGTATGTCCTCTGGAAAAGAGAAATCCGGGAAATGAACCGCCTGGCGGCAGAGTATAAAAAGGGTACCGATACAAGCGAAGATTAGCCTCATACATTAGCCCTGGCCTTTGTTTCCCGATCATACCATAAACGGGATCTCCTCTGACTTGGGGAAGAAAGCAAAGCGATTACAAGAACAATTTGCGCTCGCTTTTTTATTATGTTTCCTGACCGAATACGACGGAAAACAACCGAATACGACGAGAGTATTGCCCATAATATATCGAACCGCTACAATCAAGTTAACGTATTGGAAACAGGCTTGTGGGACAATTTGCCGGAACATCTGTGTCGGCTGTCGAACACATTGCTTGCGACCAATATTAAAAGTTATCAATTTTTCTGCCATCTATTTTGTGGCAAAAGATTTCAGGAGGAGAGTCATTACAATGTCTAAGAGAATTCTAATCTTATTGGTCGTTATGGCGCTTGTTCTTTCTCTTGCCGCCTGTAGCAAGAAAGATACTAAGCAGCCCGAGCCGGAACCGCCCGTCACTCAGCCGGATGAAAACGCAGATCCGGAGCAGACCGAGCCGGAACCGCTCGTTACTGAACCGGACGAAAGCACAGAGCCGGAGCAGCCCGAGCCGAGCGACACCGAAGCACCGCTCACTCCGGATCCGGAACCGGGTGTAGCTGCGCCTGATAACTGGCCTCTGGACGTCCCGACGCCGGTGAATGGTGAAATCATGGGCTGTGGCTGGGCTCCTGACAAGAGCTTTTGCACAACTGACATCGCTTACAAACAAGCTGACATCGACGCCTACGGCAAGCGTCTGGAATCTTTCGGTTTTGTGAAGCAGGAAGAGCATAAATACGGTACGGATTGGCCGGATGCGACCGTCTATTCCAACGGACGCTGGGATGTGATCGTGGCGGAGGAGAACGACGTATTTGACTATTCTTATGTCAATTTCTACCCGCTTTTTGATGTCGTGACGGAAGGCTACGACGGGCAGCCGGAAGGTTGGCCGGACGGAGGCGATTTCTAAAAGATCCCAAAAGGGACATTTCTATCACCCTCTTAATTGCGGCGGCGCAGTTGTCATTTTTTGATCACAGTTTGCATAGCCGCTGATAACGACAGAATAAGGCCAGCCACAGGCTGGCCTTATTCTGTCGTCCCATTATTTTCTGCGTCACAAGGTTGTATCAAAACTCGCACTGACCGATCCGGAGACCGAGAAGAGGAAGAGGTTAAGACTATAGGATACCTTGGCTGAGCATGTAAGCTGCCATTCATCTTTCGGCGGCGGAATTGATTCAATCGTTCCCCGGGCATCCAGATACATATTAATGATGTTGAAGCGTTTTCCGGAGACTTTAATTCCGCCTTCCAGCCCGCCTTTTAGATAAAGGGTGAGAATGAATTTCGGCCCACCGCCTTCGCCATTCTCATCTTGGCCATACTTCGCATAGTAGCCTCCGTCCGCGCCTGCGTAGAGATAACCTCTCAGGTAGACGATCGACACTTCCACGCTGCGCTCAAAGCCAAACTCGTTCTTGCCCTTGATGATGTTCGCTCCGTCGTCCGCTAAGCGGAAACCAAGACCCAGCCCAACACGGTAGATTCCAACATTACCGGCGAGCGTTTCCGGGTATCCTACGTATACTCCAAAGAGCTTGGGACTGAACTCAAAGCCCAGCGATCCGCTGAGTTTAATAGCGATCATGTCGATTTCATTGAGCGTCATATTAAAGGAGAAATAGCGCTCCGGATGGCTGTAGAGAATCTCGACATCGCCCACATGCCTGAAACCGTCACTATTGGGATTGAGGATTACTTCTATATCCAGCGGCAGATACAATCCCCCAGACGCTTCCACCAGCGGCCCGTTTTCGAAGCCGAAGTAGAGGTCGCGCACTTGCGCAATATCCTTGATATTGAGGGTCCCCTTGATAGCCGCTGAAAACTTTCCCTCCTGGCTTCGATCAACTTGCATGGCAGTGATAAATTCCTTCATCTCTGCCTTTCCATCCGGAAAAACAAGATGCATTTGCTCATCGCGCTGCACGATCATGTTATTGACAATCAGGCCTGAAAACTTATCCAGAGAGCCGATTCCCACATCAAGCTCTTTACCGCTGCCTTTTTTCAGAAGCCCTATGGAGAAATAGCACCTGGAATTGTCTACATCGTAGCCAAAACGGGTGATGGTATCGATCGGCAGCTCTCCGAGACTGCCAAGGAATCCAAGTTCCAGGTTCTCTGTTTCAAACTCGATAAGACCCTGCTCAATCTGAGAGATCTTTTTCTCAGCTTCTTGGATGTTCTGATCATGCGATGCCAACAGAATTGGTTTATGCATTGCAACCACCGGGGTGAACGGCTGTGGCTGTGAGCTTTGAAGTGAAGAATTCGCCAGGCGTTTGGGAACCAGTACGCCTTTTACATCGATGCACTCATCGAAGCTGGCATCGAGCACCGAATAAGACTTGTCATAGATCACGACCGGCATTTCCAGTTCCGGCCCTTTGAGCGTATCGATCGATATGCAGTCCGTGGTCTCTGTACCCAGCGCAATTTCCTCCGAGAGCAGCACAGAGCCCCAGAGCGAGAGTCTGGTCGCCGTGCCGGGCTTGACAACGGCGGAGAGGTATTCAAAATTGATTTCCCGGATATCCAGTGAGAAGCTCTGCATATGGACGGGAGCTGTCTTGTCAAGGGTTGCCCAGGCATGCAATTTGTCAGCGTTATTGTCAGCAAAGGTGTCTTTCTTTTCTGCAGGGATCACCATCGTCGTAAACTTCATCGGCTCTTTCAGCTGAATTTCGGGCGTCGCCAGCTCTATTGAGCCGCCGAAGCGCATTCCCTCAGGCTCCAAAAAGCCCCCGACGACAGTGAGCTTAGTGCCCAGTCCTACAAAGTATTTTATTTCGGTGGGCACAACCGAACAGAGAAACTCACCGCCTTTTCCGTCCTCATTGTCTTCTTTATTGGTGTATAGC
>JAAZGH010000069.1 GCA_012511325.1 Clostridiales bacterium
AAGCAGTGAGGTATAGCGTACCTCTTGCTCTAAGAATTCGGTATAAGGACGTGTAGGCGGTTTCGAATCTAGTACAAAGGGATTCTTACCCTCTTTCTTCAAATCGGGATTGAAGCGATAGAGATGCCAGTAACCAGTCTCAACCGCATCTTTTTCACGCTGCTGAACCAGTGTCATGCCGCCTCTGATACCGTGGTTGATACAGGGGGCATAAACAATAATCAGAGACGGGCCGTCATAGGCTTCAGCTTCGCGGATAGCTCTCAAAGCCTGCAGCTGACTGGCTCCCATTGCTATCTGTGCCACATAGACATAGCCATAGGTCATGGCCATCGCGCCCAGATCCTTCTTCTTCACCACTTTGCCGCCGGCGGCAAACTGAGCAACCGCGCCGAGATTGGTTGACTTAGAAGCCTGGCCGCCGGTATTGGAGTAAACCTCGGTATCCAACACCAGGACATTGACATTTTCGCCGGAGGCCAGAACATGATCCAGACCGCCATAGCCAATGTCATAGGCCCAGCCGTCACCACCGATGATCCAAGTAGATCTCAGAACCAGATAATCTTTGAGTGCCAGAATATCCGCTACCAGAGCAGCTGCATCGCCCTTGTAAGCTTCAAGAGCGGCCACCAGCTCCTCAGATACCTGACGTGTCTTTTCTGCATCGTCCTTAGATTCCAGCCAGTTCTTCACCGGTTCGGCCAGAGACGCAATATTCATATCAGCTAATTCTTTGATCTTGGCAGTGACACGAGCTCTGATCTGTTTCACACCCAGATGCATTCCCAGACCATGTTCAGCATTATCTTCGAACAGGCTGTTCGCCCAAGCAGGACCATGGCCTTTAGAATTTGGCGTATAAGGCATGGAGGGAGCGGAACCGCCATAGATCGAGGAGCATCCGGTAGCATTGGAAATTTGCATCCGATCTCCGACTAACTGTGTCACCAGTTTGACATATGGTGTTTCACCGCAGCCTGCACAGGCACCTGAGAACTCAAACAGAGGCTCCTCAAATTGCGAACCCTTAACCGAGGTCTTATTCATCGGATTAGCTTTCTTGGGCAGTGAAATAGCGTAGTCCCAATTATCGCTTTCAGCAAAATGATCGCCTATGGGCTCCATCGTCAGTGATTTGACTTTGGTGGGACAGACTTGAGCACAGGATCCGCAACCGGTGCAGTCCAGTACTGACAGCTGCATGCGGAATTTATAGTCATCATATGGCTTCGAACCGTCCACAGTCTCGAAACCATCCGGAGCATTCTTGGCTTCTTCTTCCGTCAGCAGGAAAGGACGAATCGCCGCATGTGGACAGACAAATGAGCATTGGTTGCACTGGATACAGGTCTCGGGATGCCAGACCGGCACTGTAACGGCTATGCCGCGCTTCTCATATTTGCTGGTTCCTTGCGGGAAGGTTCCGTCAGCAGCATCCTTGAAAACAGAAACCGGCAGCGAGTTGCCATTCTGAGCATTCATCACATCTGCTACATTCTTGATGAAATCCGGAACATCGCGCTTGACCGGCTCATCTTCAGGTGCATGGGCCCATTCGGCAGGTACATCTACCTTCTTAAGGTTCTCAACGCCTAAATCGACGGCCTTGTAGTTCATTTGAACGACTTCCTCACCACGCCTGCCGTAAGATTTGACAATGGATTCTTTCATATACTTGATTGCATCCTCCAAAGGAATAACCTTAGCCAGCTTGAAGAATGCAGACTGCATGATGGTATTGATGCGGGCGCCCAGTCCGATTTCATTAGCCAGAGTTACAGCATCAATCGTATAGAAATCGATATCATTTTGAGCGATAAAACGCTTCATGGCGCTAGGCAAATGCTCGCTTAATTCTTCATCCTTCCACAGAGTATTGAGCAGGAAAGTGCCACCCTTTTTAAGCGGAGTGAGCATATCATATTTATCAACATAGGCCTGATTATGGCAGGCAATAAAGTCCGCACTATTAACCAGATAAGGAGCCTTGATCGGATTATGACCAAAACGCAGGTCGGAAATGGTTACGCCGCCGGACTTTTTCGAGTCATAGCTGAAATAAGCCTGAGCATACATATCTGTATTGTCACCAATGATCTTGATGGAGTTTTTATTGGCTCCGACAGTTCCATCTGAACCTAAGCCCCAGAAGCGGGCAGAGATTGTGCCTTCTCTGGCAACATCGATAGATTCTTCAATCGGCAAGGACAGATTTGTAACATCATCAACGATACCGATGGTAAAGCTATGCCAAGGATTCTCTTTGTCCAGATGTTTGAACACTGCCAGAATTTGATCGGGTGTGGTGTCTTTAGAACCCAGGCCATAACGTCCGCCGATGATGAGCGGAGAACGACCGCTGTTGCAGAACACTTCTTTGACATCAAGATACAGAGGCTCACCTTCCGCGCCTGGTTCCTTGGTGCGGTCAAGTACCGCTATCTTTTTACAACTCTCGGGCACTGCAGCGAGAAGGCGCTTGCCGGAGAAGGGGCGATAGAGATGAACATGCACTGCGCCGACTTTATGTCCTCTGGCATTGAGATAATCAACCGTCTCACAGACTGTTTCATAAACTGAACCCATGCAGATGATGACTTTCTCGGCATCTTCAGCACCGTGATAAACAAACGGTTTGTAATAGCGTCCGGTCAATTTGGTGATCTCATCCATATATTCTTCAACGACATCAGCGACTTTGTTGTAGTAAGGATTAGCCGCTTCACGGGCCTGGAAGAAAATATCCGGATTTTGCGCAGTTCCGCGCAATTGGGGCTTGTTCGGCGACAGGCCTCTTTCGCGGAAAGCACTCAGTGCTTCCTGGTCAACCAGTTTAGCCAGATCATCATAATCCAAAGCTTCAATCTTCTGGACTTCATGAGAGGTACGGAAACCATCGAAGAAATGCAGGAAAGGCACTCTGCTCTTAATCGCCGCTAAATGAGCAATCGAGCCGATATCCATCGCCTGCTGTACACCGGCTGAGGCGATCAGTGCAAATCCTGTCTGACGGCAGGCCATAACGTCTGAATGGTCACCAAAGATTGACAGCGCGTGTGCGGCAACCGCGCGTGCCGAAACGTGGAAAACTCCCGGCAGCAGTTCGCCTGAGATCTTATACATATTGGGGATCATAAGAAGTAGTCCCTGTGAAGCCGTATAAGTAGTGGTCAACGCTCCCGTTGCGAGTGAACCGTGGACCACGCCAGCGGCTCCTGCTTCAGACTGCATCTCAATCACTTTTACGGTCTGGCCGAAGATATTCTTCATCCCCTGTACCGACCATTTGTCAACCATGTCTGCCATGTTTGAAGAAGGTGTGATTGGATAGATTCCTGCAACCTCGGTGAAAGCATACGAAGCGTAAGCTGCAGCCGTGTTGCCGTCCATGGTCATTACTTTCTTTTCTTTTGCCATGAAATGCTCCTTTACTATATTAGGTTATTTTTGCCTAAGTAATTATTGCGTAACGAACTGTGAGAACTAAGTCCTGCGCCACCATATAGTATATCATAAGTATTTAAATAATAGGGCGAACAAGCAGGGATTCACCTGTCATCTTGTCCGGAATGGGTATCCCCATCAAATCGAGCATGGTCGGTGCTATATCGCAGAGTCTTCCTCCTCGGAGTGTGCCCTCTCTGATACCAGCTCCGATCATTAGAACCTGATTGCTGGTGTGAGCAGTGAAAGCGCCGCCATTGACTTGATCTATCATCTGCTCGGCATTGCCGTGATCAGCCGTAATCAGGACAATCCCATCCTGATCCAGTACTTTTTGCACTACTTGACCAACTGAAGCATCCACCGTTTCTACAGCTTGCACTGCTGCCGCAAAAACGCCGGTATGTCCCACCATATCGCAATTAGCATAATTAAGTATGACCACATCATAAAGTCCGGTATCCAGCCGTTTCAAAACTTCTGCGGTCACTTCCGGCGCACTCATTGCAGGTTGTAAATCATATGTTGCCACTTTAGGTGAGGGTATTAAGATATGATCCTCACCAGGCAGTTTTTCTTCACGACCTGCATTGAAGAAAAAAGTCACATGAGCGTATTTTTCGGTTTCGGCGATTCTGAGCTGCCGCAACCCCAATTGTGACAAATACTGGCCTAAAGTATCTTCGATCTGTTCCTGATCATAGGCAATCAGCAGACCGGGATATGCTCTGAATGTATCATCGTAATCTGTCATAGTAACAAAGCAAAGCGGAAATCTTCCTTTCGGCAGCGGGAAGCCTGTAAAATCAGGTTGCATAAAGCTGCGCGTCAATTCCCGGGCGCGATCAGGCCGGAAGTTAAAAAAGATCACACTGTCGTGAGCCTTGATCAAAGCCGGAGAACCGCCGTCAATAATTACACTGACAGGCAGCAAAAACTCATCCGTGATATTTTTCGTATATGATTCGACGATATAAGCCAGAGGATCGGCGGTTGTTAGACCCGTGCCCTCAACCAGAGTCTGATAGGCCTTTTGCACGCGCTCCCAGCGCAAATCTCTATCCATAGCATAATAGCGTCCGCACAGCGAGGCCAGGCGACCTGTGCCCAATTCCTGCATCTTTTGCAATAGTTCACGAGTATAATCCAAGCCAGAGGTGGGAGATACATCCCGCCCATCATAAAAAGCATGGACATATACCTGCTCAAGTCCATGGTGAGCAGCTAAATCCAACAACCCGAATAAATGTTTAAGATGGCCGTGAACCCCCCCATCGGACAATAAGCCCATTAAATGCAGAGCACTGTTTTGCTCTTTAACATTACTGATTGCCTGCAGAAAAGCGGTATTTTGCAGATAATTACCTGATTCCATATCCTGACTGATTCGAGACAGATCCTGATAAACAATTCTGCCGGCGCCCAGATTAATATGTCCGACCTCGGAATTACCCATCTGCCCTGCCGGCAAGCCAACATCCTCGCCGGAAGTTCCGATCATAGTTGTGGGCCATTCCCGGGCCAAGCTGTTAAGATTTGGTGTTTTGGCCGCCCTGACGGCATTGCCTTCTATAATTTCTGACTGTCCCCAGCCATCAAGTATTGTCAGTACAATCGGACGCCTGACCGGAATAATCTCCATCTGCTATATCGTTTCCTCTCATCCAAAACTCAGCTCTGACTACAGTCCCCCGGTCAGAGGCAGAAAATATCAACTGACTTTATCGTTTCAATTCTATTCCGCAGCTGCGATCAGCGAGAAATCTTCAGCTTTGAGCGAAGCGCCGCCCACCAAGCCACCGTCGACATCAGCCTGAGCAAAAAGTCCGGCTGCATTAGCTGCATTGACCGATCCGCCGTAGAGAATCCTAATTTCATCCGCCGCCTTCGCATCATATAAATCTGCCAGTTCCCGCCGGATAAAGGCACAAACCTCCTGCGCCTGTTCATCAGTCGCCGTGCGACCGGTGCCGATGGCCCAAATAGGCTCATAAGCTACCACTAGGCGGAAAAAATCTTGCGCCTCTATGCCCGCAAAGCATTCGCGGATCTGAGTTCGGATAAAATCGAAAGTCTCATTTCTTTCACGCTGAGCCAATGATTCGCCAACACAAATAATCGGAAATACTCCCCAAGTCAGAGCAGCTTTAATTTTAGCATTAATGTCAGCATTGCTTTCCTGGAAATACTCTCGCCGTTCGGAATGGCCAACAATCACATAGGAAACATTCATATCTGCCAGCATCTTCATGGAAATTTCACCGGTATAGGCGCCGCTATCAACCGGATGGCCGTTCTGAGCCGCAACCGTGACAGCTGTTCCCGACACGAGATCCAGTGCTATAGACAAGACAGTAAAAGGAACACCCAGCACCACTTCCGCTTTCGCTTCTGTCACCAGTGGCAGCAACTGTTCGATCAGCTTCCGGCATTCCGCCGGTGTGCCTTTGTTCATCTTCCAATTACCGGCCGCCAACAATTGTCTGCTGTCCCGGTTCGAGAGAGCTGCCAGTCCGGGCAAAACTTTGCCTTCCAATAGTTCAAGTGAGGCGCCGCCTCCGGTAGAAATATGGGTTACTTTTTCAGCATATCCCAGCTG
>JAAZGH010000011.1 GCA_012511325.1 Clostridiales bacterium
AGATTAGGCATGGCGCGTAAAGCCGCTACTTGCTCAATCGGCTGATGGGTCGGTCAATCTTCGCCACCGCCAATGCTGTCATGGGTAAAAATGTATAGGGCGGGAATATTCATTAGAGCGGATAAGCGAATGGATGGCTTCATATAGTCTGAGAAGATCAGGAAAGTAGCAGCTTAAGAACGAAGTCCGCCATGCAAGATCAGACCGTTGACAATAGCTCCCATGGCATGTTCCCGCACTCCGAAGTGGATATTTTTCCCCTCGGGAGTAGCGCGGCAAAAGCTGCCGTCTCCTTCGAGCACAAGATTATTGGAGCTGGCCAAATCAGCAGAACCGCCGATCAGATTCGGCAGTTTCCGGTTGAGGAAGTTTAGAACCCGTCCGGAATGAACTCTGGTTGGTTGACTTTCGCTTAAAGAATCGATTTTCTCCGGAAACAGATCTGTGGGCAGATTGCCGGCCAGATTATTTTCAAATTCAGCAGCCAAATCGGGGAAAGCGCTTTTCCAGGCGCGATAAAGCTTTTGCCAATCATCTTCTATCTGAGCCAGGATATTTTGTCGTTCCTGCATGAATTTTTTTACTTCAGATGATACGGAGAATGCAGCACGTTCTGCAGGAAATCCTAATTGTAATAGTGTGGATTCTGCAGCAGCGCTTCCTAAAGGCGCTCCGTGAGATTTGGCATCGCCGGCGAGAGGGCTGAAATTGCCAATTATAGTGCGGACAGCAATTAAGCTGGGTTGAGCAGTATTTGATCTGGCAGTCTCAAGTGCCAGTTTGATAGCAGCTGTGTCTTCGCCGTCATCTACAGTCAGAACCTGCCAGCCGCAGGATTGGTAACGTGCTGATATATCTTCTGTGAAAGTTATATCAGTTGAGCCATCAATAGTTATTCTATTGTCATCGTAGAGTACGATCAGTTTGCCAAGGCCAAAATGTCCGGCCAGGGAAGAGGCTTCATAACTTATTCCTTCCATCAGATCCCCATCACCGGTCAGGGCATAGGTATAGTGGTCAATAACGGGGAAACCGGGTCTATTATATCTGGCGGCCAGATGGGCCTCAGCCATAGCCATACCCACTGCAGTAGCTAAGCCTTGACCCAGTGGGCCGGTTGTCATTTCAACTCCCGGTGTGTTGCCGTATTCGGGATGTCCTGGCGTATTGCTGCCAAGTTGGCGAAATTGTTTCAGATCAGTGCCTGATATCTGATAGCCCAAAAGATGTAAAACACTATATAGCAGCGCAGAGCCATGACCGGCTGACATTATGAAGCGATCACGATTTAGCCATTCCGGATTAAGGGGATTATGCTGCAAATGATTGAAATATAGTTCAAATAATGTTGGAGCTGCCCCTAGCGGTAAACCCGGATGACCGGAATTGGCTGCTTCGATAGCCTCAATTGACAGTGCTCTTGCAGTATTTATGGCCTGCTGGTATAAGTCTTGTGACATTCCTACCTCCCACTCAGTTTCTATTTGCGCTGATATTTCAATTCTATCATTGATTGCGAAAGGAGAAACCTAAACCTTTTAATACTACTGAGCAAATTAATAATTTCAGGATCAGTTTTAAAAGTGTCATCAAAATACAGGGGGGAAATCTTCCGGATATGTAAACAGGCTTTATCCATGCGTGAAATCAACGACAAAGATAGGCATGGATCCGATATCAGTACAAAATTGTTTGCCGCTTAAGGTACCGGCGTCGGCGTAACAGTTGGTGTCGGCGTTGGCGCAGCAGTTGGTGTCGGCGTCGGCGCAGCAGTTGGTGTCGGCGTTGGCGCAGCAGTTGGTGTCGGCGTCGGCGCAGCAGTTGGTGTCGGCGTCGGCGTAACAGTCGGCGTTGGCGTAACAGTCGGTACCGGTGTTGGTGTAGCAGTAGGTATCGGCGCTGGTGTAGCAGTCGGTGTTGGTGTAACGGTGGGTGTCGGTGTAGCAGTTGGGAACGGAGTTGGTGTCGGGGAGGGAAGGATCAGATGTGTCAAAGTTAATGTGCCGTTATTGCCCATTTCATCTTTAGCAGAATAGACAACAGGATAGTTGCCGGCCTGATTTACATCGACAGTTCCGGACTGGACATTGACTTTTAGTTCATTGCCGCAAAAGTCAAGTGCTTTGATTCCTTTAAGATAATCAAAAACGGTTATTGACCCGGCTACAAGTTTTTGCGCGGTGCCGGTCAGTTGCGGCGGTGTTTTTACTTGGATTTTCCATGGGTTTCTGGTATCAGGATCATAAGGATCCCAGCCATAGCGCGGATCATTTTTTGCGACCTTGATCGTGACCTTGGGCAGACCGGGAACTCCGCTGAGATTATAGCCGGCAGCGCTGTTTAGAACTTTGACTTTAGCTCTGGTTCCCCGTAACGCATAGATATACTTGGCATCGGCAGTGTTCAGGCGAATACAACCATGAGATGCTCTACTCCCCAGCATATTGAATAAGCTGACGTAGAGTGAGGATGGATCTAGCATTCTGGAATAAGCCGGAGTATGAAAAAAATAATTAGAGCCTAAAGATTTGCCCTTTAAGGTTCTGCCGTAAATACTTGTCGCATATTGATGGTAAGATCTGCCGAACATATTGAATCTTATCCAAAGTTTGCCTCCGCCCAGATAATAATGGTGATTCTCACCGGTAACCGGAGTCGGAAAGCTTCGGGTACCGGTTGAGGTGACCATCTTTCTGATCGGCACTTCTTCGTTGCCGGCCGTGCCATAAACAACGACCAGCTGTTGCTCCACGAATACTCTAATGGTATAGGGAGCCCCGACTTTGACCTTATTTGTTGGCTTGGGTGTAGGTGTAGGTTTAGGAGTAGGCGAAGGTGTAGTTGTAGGCGAAGGAGCTTTAGTAGGGGTAGTCTGTGGTGTTGGTTTAACGGTTGGCGTCGATTCAGCGGGTTTAGCAGTTGGAATTACTGTTGCTGCGGTATGCTGGCTGACAGTTGTCTGATTGGTGGTTGATTTAGTCTGCTTAGTTGTTTTTGCTGTTTGGCGCGTGGTTGCTTCAGTTTGTTTCTGCACGGTTGTCGGTATGGTACCGGGAACAGAAGTGGGGCTTACAGTTGGTATAACAGTACAGGCTTTCACTTTTGGCGGTTTTCTTTTGATGAATGGTGGAATAGTACCCGCACGGATGGTAATCGCAGCTTGAAGCTCGCTGTCAGAGGCTGTCTGCAGAGATGCATCTGACTTTTGTCCGTATGACTCTAAAGTATCAGTGACAATTGCATCACTTTGAGGAGCTGTAACCAAGATTGAAGTGTCAGGATTTAATTCAGGATTAAGATTAACTAAATCACGGGATGCCTGTCTTGGAGCAATCAAGAAGTGATATGCAGCATTGGCTGCCATCGGGAGCAGAATACAGAGGCTTAAAATCAGAAGATTGCGCTTTGTCCGACGGTTTTTGATACCCAATTACTTTAGCTCTCCTCAGCATCAATATTCCCTATTGTAAACGAATTGCCGATAAGATCAAAATGGATTTTGGACTATAAAAAGGAGCCCGCGAGCAGACTCCTTTTTTATAGCAAATCTAATGGCGGGTATTCGCGGCATTATGCGAGATAAGGGATAACGGGGGGGACGAAAACGCGTGTACCCATCTGCTTGTCCCACATACTCAGAGGCCCCGGTTGCCCGCTGGCGCTGGAAACATTGTCACAATTATCTTCTTGATTAGCCTCTTCTTCCACCTGTTCTATGACATACCAGTCCAGGAACAGAACAGCCGCTTTGTCGCCGGCTTCGGCTGCGATATCGACTAATTCGTTGATCCAGGCCGTGATCTGCTGCTCGTGTTGCAGGGCGCCTTCGAAAACAGCCTGTACATTCTCCCAGGTCTTTGGTTCAGGCTTGTCAATCTGGTAGATATCTACCCCGACACCTCTCATCTGCAGATATTCGAATAGACCCTGAGCATGGGACAGCTCTTCCATATACTGGATATACATCCAGTGGGCAGCGCCCGGGAAGCTATTCCGGTTCAGCCAGTCGGACATCTGTAAATAGAGAAAAGCGGAATAAAATTCTCTGTTAATCTGAGTGCTAAATGCTTTGCGCACTTTTTCATTCATTTTCATAGTTAACCCCTTTCAATCTTCATGAATATGATCCGATAGAGCACGGAATATTATAGTAAAAATCATATTTCTTATCTTTATCTTCACATTAAAGCCTTGCTCAATTCTGTAGCCGGCGTTACTTTATATTAAAATAAAGTAGCTGCTGCGTCTAAAAAATTTTCCTCTACATTATGCTATAATTATTTAATACTAAACGAAGCTTTAATTTATGAAGCGATAAGCTCCAATTGGCGGCGAAGAGGTTCAGAATGGGGAAAAGCAAAATCCGCTTTATCCAAACCGGTGACTGGCATCTGGGCCAGACCTGGCCTTCGCTGTCCTCTGATGCCTCAAATTTACTCAAAAGCAAACAATATGAAATAGGCAAGGCACTGATCGCCGCCTGTAGGGATCATCAGGCGGATTTTCTGATTTTGACCGGGGATATTTTTGACCGGGTCCGCCCCGACAGGCAATGCCTGACGCCTTTTGTCCGTATGATTAAAGAACTGGCCGGCCTGCCGATAATTATTTCTCCCGGCAATCATGATCCCATGCCTCCGGGTGAGCCTTGGCTGGGTGAAAAGTGGCCGTCAAATGTCTATATTTTCAGCAGAGAAAATAGTGTATTTGAATTCCCGGAGCTCAATATTGTTTTTACCGGCCTGGCTTTTGAACATCAGACAGCGGCTCGTCCGGGCTATTTCCCGGATTATAATGCCAGTGATGGTTCGGTTTTCCAGATAGCGGTGGCACATGGCGATCTGTTGGATAGAGATTCGCTATTTCGCCCTCTTTTTCCGGAGTTGATTCGCAGCAGCAATGCCGATTATTTTGCTGCGGGGCATAATCATCAGCTTGTCATCGATGAGAAGTCAGAGGTGCCCTATGCTGCAGCGGGAGCGCCGATCGGCCGAAGCTTCCGGGAACCAGGCAGCAAAAGCTTTCTCTGCGGTGAATTGTCCGGCGACTTGATCAAGGGCGGCCGGGCGAATCTGGATTTGGTCACAAGGAAACAGATGCAGAAGCTGAAGAATACGCAGTTGAAACTGCAGGAATATTCCTTGTTTCTACCTACTTTAGAGCGCATCGAATACCAATGTTCGGGCAATGAAACAAATGCCGATAATGCCCGCCGTCTGCAGCAGCAAATCCGTGCCAGCCAAGTCAAGATTCATCCTGACAGTTTCTGGCAGCTGGTATTGCGGGGCAGAAAGTCCGGATTGACAGATATTGACCGGCTGCGGCAGTATTTCCAGCGCAGTCTATCATATATAGAAATCATTGATGAGCGGGTTTTCCCCGGTTTCCCGGGACAGGAGCATAGGCTTTTATTCCCGGGCTTTGCTCTGACAGCTGAACGGCAAAGTTCCGGCCATCAGCAGCAAGCGGACGAATCAAGACCGAAACATCTGGCAATATCCTATCTGGTTTCTGCAACGGAGACCGCATCAGCCATAGTGCACCGGCAAGAATCTGCGCAGCAACCGACCACGCCGAAACTGCAACCGCGCCGCAGATCGGATACAGGACAATGATGAAGATATTGCAAATAGATATTTTGACTTATGGCGGCCTGGAGCAAGTCAGGTTGAACTTAAAGGGTGATCCGGACATTTCTGTCTGGACAGGTCAAGCTGACCGCCTGGAGCAGGTTTTATCCTTTATTGCCTTCGCATTTTATGGCTACTCCGACGAAGGTCTTGTATCCCACTACTTACCGCGGGTTGGGAAATCTGTTCAGGCGAAGGCGACCGGGGGTAGCATCAGTTTTTTGCACAATGGTGAGGAGTACCTTCTGGAACGGCTGACGACAGCTGCAGGCGAGAGTGACAAAATCAAGCTGCTCAATGAAACCAACGGGGCAGATCTGAGTGCTGATTGCTCGGCACAGCCGGGACAGGATCTGTTTTCCCTCAGCCGGGATGAATTTGTTTTTGCTCTAAGTCTGGCGCCGGTTCCGCCGCCGGAACATTTCACATCCCGGTCGGAGCAAATCGAATTAATACTCCGGGAAAAATTAGCAGCCCTCCACGAGCCTAATAGTGCTCAAAGCCAAGCAGCCAGACTGTCGGAGCAGAGTGAACAGCTGAAGCAATTAATTGGCATAGCCAAGAACTCTGACAAGAATCAGGCAGAGCTGATCGATAAGATATATCAGCATAAGCAAGGCATTAAACAGGGTGAGGAGCAATTGCTGGAGATCATACCCAGGGTGCATCAACTGGAACTGCTGGAAGATAAAGCCAGATATGAGAATCTATTGCTGCTTCGCTCGGAATTAGCAGCGGCTGAATCTGAAGCATACAGTCTGACCAGAGAAGCGCAAGAGAAGAACTTGCCCTCTGCTATAGAGCTGACAGCTTATGAGGATTTTTATGTCGACTGGAATCAAAAAGCCAAAAATCTCAATGCTACGCGAATGCAATTGATAACTGTAAGTGAAGAGGTTAAGGAATGTTATCAGCGGGGCAATGAATTAAAAAATCAGCTGGATCAAGCTGAAGAGAGAGAAAGCAATTTGCTGGGACAGCTGGCGGGAGAGCAGAACAATTTTGAACGGATCAGAAATGATTATGCCGGATCAGGCAAAAGCCATGCGGGCAATCTCCGCCTGCTGTTATTGCTTGGATTGGCGGCAGTGGCAGGCCTGATCCTGGTTCTGGCTGACAGTATGATCGGAGGATCGATACTGCTTGGGGGCGCCTTCGTTGCTACTCTGCTAGTTGTATTATTTGCAGCCAGAAGGAAAACAGCAGGTGCAGCGGCTCTGGATAAAGCCCGTTCCAAGGTGGACAGGGTGCAAAGCCGGCTCTCCGAACATAAGAGAGAAAAGAACAGTCTGCTTTGGCGCCTGGACGAAGAGATTACAGCTTATCAGAAAGCCCGTGCCGCGGAAGACAGATTATTAGCGGAAGTTAGCAGAGGTGAGACAGCAACCAATCATGCCGGCTATGAATTAGTAACTTCCTTGTCCCGCTATGTGCGAATTCAATATCCGGAGGAGGCAGCCAGAGCGCTAAGAGAACTGCGTGAGCGAGTTACTGACAGCGCCCCGGTCGATGCCAGAGTTTCTCAGATCCTGGGCCAGATAGCTGCTCTTAAGGCCGGACGAACAGACGAGGAGATTGAGCGGGAGTATGAGTATGCGACGGAACAGTTATTCGGTTCGGCCTTGACCGGTCAGGATACGAAAGGGCTGCCGTCTGTTGCTACCAGTCGCTATAATCCTGATGCCCTGGCCAATGCCAAGGCAGTTAAATTGCGTCTGGAGCTGGAAATAGATCAGTCAAGAAAGAAATATCAGGAGCTGTCGGCAGAGCTGGTCAGCAGTTTTTCTGCGCTCAATCTGGCTGATCTGTACCGCCAAAAGCAGCAACTGGATTTAGATAGAGCGGAGATTAAAGAGCAGGCAATAGCAATTGAAATTGCCCTGGAATATCTGGAAGAAGCGGAACCGTATCGAGTTAATTTCTATCGCCAACTGACAGAAATGTCTAATCTGTTTTCGGCACAGATTTTGGACGCGAAAGAGCCGTTGCTGGACAGAAGATTGACCGGAGCTCTGGCGCTTCGTTTCTGCACAACCGGTGCTGAAAAAATGCCCTTGTTTGTTCCGGCGGCGGTGAGCAATGGTGAACTTTGCGCTCTGCCCGAGAGGGTTCAGACTGTATGTGATGGTAGTCTGCAACTGATTATTTTACAGCAAAAAGGACAGGATTTGCCGGGGAAATGGGAGCTGACAGTTAGACCGCATACTGTTTAAGTGCAATAGTCGCCGGCGGATGCTGAGTGTATAATAGATAGCGGTAAAATTCCAAGGAGGCAATTAATATGAGCGACACTATGTATGCTTTGGTCAAAACCGAGGCGGGCCCTGGCCTGAGTCTGGAACGTATCCCGATTCCGGAAACAGGTCCTAATGATGTCAAGATCAAAATTCGCAAAACAGCCATCTGCGGCACAGACTGCCATATCTACAATTGGGATGAATGGGCCCAACGCGTGATTAAAGTTCCGCTTAATGCCGGTCATGAATATGTCGGCGAGATCGTGGAAGTTGGTTCGATGGTAGACAATTTTGATATCGGTGATATCGTTTCGGGCGAGGGGCATATTGTCTGCGGCAAGTGTAGAAATTGCCGGGCAGGCAAACGGGTTTTGTGTAAAGATACTTTGGGCGTCGGCGTCAACAGAGCGGGATCTTTTGCGGAATATCTGGTTATACCGTCAGCGAACGCAGTGCAAGTATTGCCAGGTATTCCTGAGG
>JAAZGH010000070.1 GCA_012511325.1 Clostridiales bacterium
ATATGACGCAGGTTCAATAGTTAGTCCTGCTCCTGCTTATTATGATGGTGTCCTCAGATGGAACTACGCAGATCCTAAAAATATGACAGACGATACAGCCATTCATGATGTGGTTGTTCCGTTTACGACCCAAAATTCAGTCGATCCTACTCATGCGATCTGGATCCAACCGAACAGATCTGATGGCACGACAATCAAGGCTGAGATTATCGAGCTGCAACTAATGCGCGGGACAAGGGTAATGGACTGGCAACCAGCCCCCGAAGACGTGCAGCAGCAGATTGACGACATGGTAGACATAGAATCAACCACTGTTGACTATGCCGCCTCAACCTCAGGCACCACTGCGCCGTCTAGCGGGTGGCAGACTAGCGTGCCCGAAGTTGACAGGGGCGCTTATCTTTGGACTAGAACCACCTTCACTTACAGCGACAGTACCACTAGGACGGTATACAGCGTCTCTTACATGGGAGCAGACGGCACGGACGGGCACAGCGGAATTAATGGTCTAACGCCATATGTGCATATAGCTTATGCGGACGATGAATCGGGCACGGGATTTTCTAAATCGCCGGCGAATAAATCTTACATCGGCGTCTACACCGACTACGAACCGGAAGACGCAGCGGCAGGCTCGGAGCTGTGGCAGTGGTCACCGCTTATGGACGCTCAAAGATACGCAGAATTACAGACAAGTTACACGAACTTAGAAGCAGGTCAAGCATCGCTTGGGTCGAGGCTGGGGGCATACGAGGAACAGCTCAGTTTGCAACCAACAGAAATTGCCATGAAGGTCATGTCGGGGTCTGAGCTGGTGCCGGTCATGAAGTTGTCGGGAACGAGGCTTTCGTTCTTGCAAGACAGGGCTGAGATTAGCTACTTTGCCAACCAGCAGATGCTTATCCAGCGAGCTGAGATTATCCAGCAACTCAAAGTCGGAAACCATGTGGCTGAGAAGTACGGCACAGAGTTTACCGTTTGGCGGTATGTAGGGGAGTGATGATATGGCGACATCAGGACAAACAGCGGTAGTCTGGCTATTCAGCAACACTCACGGGTACTTCGTTCGCTGGACTAGAACTGCTGTTGACGTCACGAATAATACCTCAACGGTCAAGGCGGAGCTTTGTGTCGAACTGAAGCCCAATTACGGCTACTACGGGTCGAATCGAACCAGCCAGATCAGACTTGACGGTACTACCTATGACCTGCCTAATCCGGGTATCTCAAGCCCCGGAGCAGGCACATGGGTCTTAGGCACTGCCACTAAGGTTTTGACGCACAATTCCGATGGGACAAGGTCTTTTGTGTTGGGCGGCAGACACAGAGCACCGGGTTACAGCGACTCTGCTTACATTCCGGACGAAACCTTCGTTCTGGACGCAATCCCAAGAGCGACTGAGATCACGGCTTTCAGCAATTTTAACTCTGATAGTACGAGCATCAGCGTCACGCTTGACCGGAAATCCAGCAGTTTTACGCATGAGATCACCTTGAAGGTTGCCGGAACAAATATCGTCACATGGACTGGCACGGCGGCGAACTTCACAGGGGCAGGGACGCTATCGCTTTCAACCGAGCAAAGAAACGCAATCCTGACTGCTATGCCGACAACGACAACAGCGACAGCGACAGTGACGGTGGTCACTAAGAGTGGAACAACCACGGTCGGGAGCAGGTCAAGGAATGCGACTTACACAATCCAAGCGAATGTGGTGCCGACGATCAGCAATGTCTTGGTCACGGTCACCACGCCGCAAGGGGCGATTACCGGCACGGCGAGAAACTATGCCGTGCAAAACGTCAGCACGATCAAGGTGCAATACTCACGGGCTGCCCCGACCGGAGCGACAATCAAGACAGCTAAGGTAGAGCTGGGTGCTGCATCCAGCACGGCGAATCCGGCGAGCTTCACACCGACCGCATCCGGCAGCAACGCCATCAAAATCACGGTCACGGACAGCAGGGGCAGGTCGGCAATCCACAATAACAGCGTGTCGGTGGTCGCTTACACCGCACTCATAGCTCAGGTTACGGAGCTAACAAGGCTTCCGAGCCAGCAGACCAATATGCGGCTCAAGGTCAAGCTCACGGTCGGGGCGATAACCTACGGCTCCAACACTACCAACGGATTTAATATCAAGGTTGAAACCGTGCCGGTGGACGGCTCCGAGCCTTCTAGCACACCTTACAACCAGACGTGGAATCCGGGGTCAGCGAGCGAAACGGTCTACACCATCACGCCGTCAACCGTCTATCTGGAAACCAAAGCCTATAACGTGACGATCACGGTCAAGGACGATTTCTCCACCGTGACGTTGGTCGGGCGGTTGTCTACGGCAAGTTTCCCGCTTGTCATGGGTAAAATCGGCATTGGCGTCGGCAAAGTCCCCGAATCCGGCAGGGTGCTTGATGTGGCTGGGTCGGTCTATTTTGACGGCCTCTTGATTAAACCTAGCGCTATTTCCGGGGCGTTAATCAAAGACCCGGAGCTGATTCCGGCTAACTCAGACCTTAACAACTACATGAGAGAGGGACATTTTTATTGTTCCACCAATGCTGCTGTGGCAACGCTGCTCAACTGCCCGACAGGGAACGCATTTAGCATGAGCGTTGAAAAACATGCCGGGTACTGCCAGCGGCTGATAACTTATCACACTCACTTGTGGGTGGAGTACATCCGCAATTACTATAACGGCACATGGGGGCCGTGGCGGAGGATAGCTATCTTCGGTTACGACTTCCAAGCTGGCAGCGGCAATGTCGGAGCATTGACAGCGGGGCAAGTCTACTCGCAAAACGTGACGCTGCCGGTGGCGTTCCCGAGCGATAGTTATTCGGTTATAGTGACCGGCAACAATACTGGCGTTCCCGCAGTGTTCGGTGTGACAACACGGACGACTACTTATTTTACGGTGCAGGCGAGGGCGCTGGCAAACTCAGGCTCAGGCTACTTTCACTGGATTGCGATGATGAGATAAGGAGGGTTATATGGACTTAAATAAGCAATTTGCAATACGAAATGATTGCTTTAAGGCAGGACAAAAAATCAAGCCGCAAGGCATCATGTGGCACTCAACAGGTGCGAACAATCCGAATTTGAGGCGGTATGTCGGGCCGGATGATGGGAAATTAGGTGTCAACCGATTCAAAAACTACTGGAACCGCAGCGGACTGAAAAAGTGCTGCCATGCTTTCATCGGTAAGCTGAAAAACGGCGATATTGCCACTTATCAAATATTGCCGTGGGATTATTACGGCTGGCATTGCGGCAAAGGGAAGAAAGGCTCGGCCAATGCGACACATATCGGATTTGAGATCTGCGAGGACGATAAGAAAGACAAGAGCTATGCAATGTCGGCTTACAAAGAAGCAATCGAATTAACAGCGTACCTGTGCAAGCTATACAGCCTTGACCCTTTCGGCAAGCTGAAAAACGGGCTTCCAGTCATCACAGACCACGCAGAGGCGGCAAGATTAGGCTATGCCAGCAATCACGGGGATGTGCTGCACTGGTTTGGACGATACGGAATCACGCTGGACAAGATCAGGCAGGACGTGGCAGCACTGCTTGCGTCTGGCAGCAGTGGGGCGGCTGAGCCTGAGATTTTATATCGCGTCATGGTCGGGACTGAGTTTAAGCTGGCCGGGTCGTATCGCAACAAAAAATATGCTGAAGCGGAATTGCAGCGCCAGATTGAGCTAGGCGAGGCAGCGAAAATAGTTGAGGTTCGGAGGTAAGCGTATGGATTTTGGCACAATTTTGGCACATGTTATTGATCTTGATTATCTCGTTTGGGTGGCGGGGTCTGCGGTCACCGTTGTTGGAGCCGCCGGTCTGATCGTGCGACCGGTCAGGCGGACGCTGAAGCGCTATGATTCGGCGCTTGACAGCTACGGCAAGGCATTGAAGGACTACAAAGACATGTTCGAGGCTCAGGCTCAGTCGCTGGAAGACAGCAAGATTGACAGGCAGAGGCTCCATGCCGAGCTGGAGGCGATCAAGGCGGACGATCTCAGCCCGATTAAGAAGGCACTGCTTATCCAAAGCAAGGTCGAGATCAATAAAATCTGCGACAAGGCGATTGACCGGGGCTACATTTTCAGCCGTGAGTTGGAGGAGGCGGAAATGCTGTTTGAAACTTACGAGCCTCTTGGCGGCAACGGCGTGACAAGGACGAAAATGGAAGCCGCAAGAAAGCTGAAGATCAGGTCGCAGACAAGAAATAAAATCGTGGAGGATAATAAAGAATGAAAACACTAACTAAAGACTGGCTCAAGGCCGCTCTGATTCGGGCGGTCAGGACTTGGGCGCAAGTAGCAGCGACTTCGATACCGACAACGGCAATGTTGTTGAGTGAAGTCAACTGGGGCGTTGTCCTTTCAACGGCAACGCTATCAGCGATTGCGTCGCTGTTGATGAGTATTGCAGGATTGCCTGAAGTCGAAGCGGAAGGTTAATTATTAATGCCCCGGTCGTGATTGGCCGGGGCTGTTTTATTTTGTGTGTCGTTTTGTGTGTCACTGTATTGCCAATATATTAGCATTGAATATCAACATATTAGTATAAACTGCTGATAACACTAAGTTCTTGGCGTTTAACGACAATACTTTGTTGATGTGGCAGATAATTGTATAATGATGTCAATTAACAGTTGGAGGCGGAGATGGATTATCTGGAGGGATTTCTGATCGGACCGGTCTGGACCGATACTGATTACGAAACCAGACGGCATACGGCAATCCATGTCTTTGTGGCGGCGCTGGTCGGACTAGTCTATGTCCTTATGATCATTTTCCCTTCCTACCAGGGGATTCTCAAAGCTATGCCTCTGCCGGCTTCGCTGATCATCTTCATAATGCTGATGCTGGTGACGCCGATTATTGCCTGCTTTTACTATCGGACGCCGCTCTACGTTTGCCCGCTGATACTGTTGCTCTATGCCTTCAAATTCCTGCTGGGCTTCTGGGTGCTTTTGCAAGCGGTTTTGCCTCTGTATGTCCTGGAGATCGAAGGCTTGCAGGAATATGTCTTTGCGGAAGTAAACCAAAGTATTGAGAGCGCTATTAGCTGGTTCGATTTTGCGGGCTATCTCTTCTCCATGATTCTGGGCATCATCCTCGGCGGGCTGTGGCTGGTTTTGCGCCTGATTATCATCTTGATCCTGATAGCGGCTGTTCCCTTGGCGTTCTTTATTTTGATCAAGCTTATCCAGCATGGCTTGGACATGCTGGTTGAATGGTTTTATACCAGAGACAGGCATATCGCCTGAGATTATACGACGATCAACAGGCGCAACGCTAAGATGAGAAATAATCCTGACAGGTTAAAGCAGCAATAAGATGTCAAGACGAAACTGGCTTAGAAATTTCATCCATCAACTCCTCATCTTGATCCTCTTCTGCGCAGGATTATTTTATCTGCATCGCAAAATCAATAATACTCCGGAACTTAAAGATTTGGGCTGGCTCTCGACTATACTCTGGATTGCCATCGCTCTTTTTCTGCTTCTGTTGGCCCTTTTTATCCGCAACAGTTTCTTCGGCTATGCTTTGGAACGCTTCGACCCAGGCAATGTAGACAGTCTGCGGCGCTTGGCGGCAATGAAGAAATTCCGGCTCTCTCCCGAGCAGGCACAGCAGATCAGAGCGGCCGGGAACCCGATCGCTGAAGCTATCCTCTGGCTCAGCTCGCTGGGCTATACAGAGGCCGGCCGGCGGACAATGGGGCTGGTGTTCGAGCGCCCGGTCCGCAAATTGTGGCCCTTCGGCCGGCAGCGGTTTGAACGGGTTTTCCTGCTTTATCTGCCGATGCCGAATGTCCTGATTGTGGATCGTCTGCTGCGCGATTGCATCGCCTATATCGATCAGCAAAGCGAGACCAGGCCGGCGCCGCATAACCATCTCTTCCTGATTACCGACATGAACCATAAGGACGAAGTCACCTCAGCTGCTTCCGGGGTAGTGAACTTCCTGCTCAAGATTGACCTGGGCAGCCTTTGTCCCTGGCTATTGGATATCACATTCGGCCGCTTATTCTATCCGCTCGACCGCAGTCTGATTAAGCCGGCGCAGCGGCGCCGGCAAAACAGCTTCCGCAGCTCGTTGTTACAATGGCTGACGAAGGCGGACAGGGTCGAACAACATCCCCAATCTCAGTTCGCGGCGGAACCGTGGGCCGGCGAACCGGTACAGCCTTCTGTCGTAATGCGTGCGCCCGTTATCAACGGCGATATGATGTCAGAGGAGATTGACTTGCAGACCATCGAGGGAGAAGTGGAAACTGCGGGCGAGACAGAAACGACGGCAGAGACCGAAGGTGAAGCGGAGGCAATAGAGATTGACTTGCAGACCGCAGAGAAGGAAAAGGAAATAGAAGTGAAGGAAGAGGAGGAAGTAACTGTAGAGGCGGAGGCGGAAATAGAGGCGGAGGCAGAAGCAGAGGAAGAGAAAGGGGCAGAAATAGAGGCAGAGGGAACGCCTCAGTCCGGCAGAGTCACCTTGACGGCAGAGGAGGAGACAGAAACGGAGAATCGGAATGAAGCCGCTAATTCTAACCATTGATCAGGGTACGACCAGTTCCCGCGCCATTATATATGACGAAGCGGGCAGACCGCTTTATAAGGCTCAGCGAGCTTTGGAGCTTGAATTTCCTCAGCCGGGCTGGGTAGAAGTGGACGCCATTGACCTCTGGCATTCGGTTCTGGCAGTTGTGACCGAGGCAATTTCGCAGCCTATGATTGAGCCTGGGCGTATTGCTGCCCTGGGCATCACCAATCAGCGGGAAACAACCGTAGTCTGGGACAGAAAAACTGGCCTGCCCATTGCCAAAGCGATCGTCTGGCAATCCAGACAGACGGCGGAAATCTGCGCTGAGCTAAGGCAGGCAGGCGCAGAAGAAATGATCAGAGCGAAAACCGGTCTGCCGCTCGACCCCTATTTCTCTGCCAGTAAGATCCGTTTTATTCTGGATGCGGTGCCCGGCGCTCAGGCCAGAGCCGAGCAAGGGGAACTGCTCTGCGGCACTATCGACAGCTGGCTGATCTGGAAACTGACCGGCGGGGAAGTGCACGCCACTGACAGCTCCAATGCCAGCCGGACCATGTTGTTCAATATCCATTCCGGACAATGGGATGAAGAGCTGCTGAATCTTTTTGACATCCCGCGGCTGATGCTGCCGGAGATAAGAGACTCGGCCGGCGATTTCGGTCAGGCGCGCCTATTGGAGCTGACGATCCCGATTCTGGCGGTGCTGGGCGATCAGCAGGCTGCTCTTTACGGTCAGAACTGCTTGCGGAAGGGTACTGCCAAGTCCACTTTCGGCACCGGCGGATTTTTGTTGATGAATACCGGGACTGCTCCGGTCAAATCTGACTCCGGACTGTTGACGACCGTCGCCTGGCGCCTGGAAGGGCGGACAACTTATGCCCTGGAAGGCAGCTTCTTTACGGCCGGGTCGGCTCTGAGCTGGCTGCAGGACGGCCTGCATTTGATCGATGACCCGGGTGAGGCGGATCAGCTCGCCGGAGCGGCCGACCCCAGGAGCACCGTGCATTTCATACCCGCCTTATCCGGTCTGGGCACGCCCTGGTGGAACGACCGGGTCAGAGCTTCTTTCATGGGCATGACGCAGGGAACAGGCAAGGAAGAACTGGTGCGAGCTGTCTTTGAGGCGATTGCCTATCAGACTGCGACTATCTTCAACAGCATGCAGGCGGAGAGCCGGCTGCTGCTCACAACGCTCCAGGTGGACGGAGGCCTGGTCTTGAGCGATTTTTTCCTGGCTTTTCTCAGCGATATCTTGCAGCTCGAGATCGGCAGGCCGGTCGACTTTGAGGTGACCGCAATGGGGGTGACTCTCCTGGCCGGACTTAAGGCCGGCTACTGGTCCAGCGCGGATATTGCAGCCCGCACTATAGAAGTCAGCAAGACTTTCCGCCCCCAAATGCCGGCAGAGGAGAGCAGACAGAGACTCAAGGACTGGCAGAGAGCAATCGGGCAATTCTGTTCATATTATTGACAGCGCAGGCCTAACTGGACATATTTAGCAGTTGGAGGCCGGTCGCTGAAAAAAAGCTGAAAAAAGAGAGGAGATAGAGATGAGAAAACTGCAAAGTGATTTTTTATCCGCCGACGGCAAAACCAGAATCAATGTCTTGTCCTGGCAGCCGGATGAGCCGCAAGGTATTTTGCAGATCGCCCATGGCATGGTTGAATTTGCCGATCGCTATGACGAACTGGGGCGCTGGTTAGCTGAGCAAGGCTTCCTGGTGGTGGCTAACGATCATCTGGGTCACGGTGATTCCGTCCTCACCCAGGCAGACTGGGGCTATTTTGCTGACGAAGACGGTTGGGGCAAGGTTCTGGCGGATATGCGCACCTTGCGCCAAGCGGCCGCGGCGGACTATCCGGACTTGCCCTATTTTCTCTTCGGCCACAGCATGGGCTCCTTCCTGGTGCGGCATTATCTGCTGCGCTGGCCGCAGGATAATCTGAGCGGCGCAGTAATTGTCGGTACCGGTCACAACCCGAATTTATTGCTGGCAATTGCCAAGTCCCTGGCGGCCTATCAGATAAAAACCAAGGGCGCCCGTTTCCGCAGCGAGATCTTGACCAAGCTGACTCTGGGCAAAAATAATAATACTTTCCGGCCGGCCAGAACCCGAAATGATTGGATAACCAGAGATGAGAGGATTGTAGATCTCTACAATGCAGAGCCAAGAAACAATTTTGTTTTTACCGCGCAGGCATTTTTTGACTTTTTCGGCGGGCTGATGGCGATCGCTGATAAAGAAAAACTGGACAGGATGGATCGGAAATTGCCCCTTATTTTCATGTCCGGCGCAAAAGATCCCGTCGGCAATCAGGGCAAAGGTGTCAAACAGGCTTGCGATCTGTATCGCCGGCTGGGCTGTACAGATCTGGAGCTTAAGCTCTATCCTGAAGCGCGACATGAAATCTTTAATGAAATTAATCGCGAGGATGTATATACTGATTTGCTAGACTGGCTACTGCGCCAGAGCAATAAAAGCAAATAAGGATTTAACCGTATGACCAAATTGTTTACTCCGGACGAAGTGCAGATTCCCAGAATCGCTGCGATCCATGATCTATGCGGTTATGGCAGCTGCTCTCTCACAACCGTGATCCCGGTTCTGGCGGCAGCCGGACTGGAAGCAATGCCGGTTCCGACTTCTTATCTTTCGACTCATACCGCTTTCGGCAGTTATACTTTCTTTGATACCACGGAGAATTTGCCAACCTATCTGGGGCACTGGGATCAAGTCGGCTTGCAGATTGATGGAGCATATACCGGCTTTCTGGGTTCGCTGGAGCAGATTGATATTATTCTGGACTTCTTTCGCGGCCGCCCGGAGATGCTGTGCATAGTCGATCCTGTGATGGGTGATAAGGGCAAGGTATATGCTACCTATACGGAAGCGATGTGCCGGGAAATGAAGAAACTCGTCAGCACAGCGGATCTTTTGACACCTAATATCACGGAGGCGGCGGTGCTGCTGGATGAAGAATACAG
>JAAZGH010000071.1 GCA_012511325.1 Clostridiales bacterium
CGTCATGCCTTCATTAGCCAGATCTTTCATGACCGCCAGCACCTCGCCTACTGTCTCCGGATCGAGCGACGAGGTCGGCTCATCGAACAGCAGCAGATCCGGATCCATCGCCAGAGCGCGGGCAATCGCTACCCGCTGCTGCTGACCGCCCGAGATCTGCCGTGGTTTGGCGTCGATATAGGGGGCCATGCCAACCTTATCCAGGAACTCGAGAGCGTATTGTTTGGCCTGAGCGCGACTGCGCTTGAGCACTCGCACCTGCCCGACCACGCAATTCTCCAGCACGGTCAGATTCTTGAACAGATTGAACGATTGGAAGACCATGCCGACGTGTGAGCGGTATTTGGTCGCATTGACTCCCGGCGCCAATACATTGGCGCCTCTATAGATAATCTCGCCGCCTGTCGGTGTTTCCAGCAGATTTATACAGCGCAGCAAAGTCGATTTTCCTGAACCGGAGGCGCCGATCACGCTGATCACATCACCCTGGTAGACATCGAAATGGACATCCGCCAGGACCTTATTATTGCCGAATGCTTTTGACAGGTGATCGATTTGCAGAATCGGCTCGGAACGGGAATTTTGCTCATTATTGTTATTTGCCATCTCGCTCTAACTCCTTGCTGCGTTCGGCTAAATGTTCGCCCTTGCCGGGATGTCTGTATGTACCGGCTACCATGACAAGCTGATCGGCGGCAGCCAGCTCGTAGCTGGCATCGCCCTCAAGCTTCTTTTCAATCCGGCGCAGGATAAAAGACGAGATCAGCGTCACAGTGAGATAGCCGACCATCTCAATCGTAGCAGAGGGAAAGAAAAGATAATTTGCCCCCGAGGCCGATCTGTGGGCGGCAAAAAAGTCCGGAAAGCCGATGACGAACATGACCGAGGTATCCTTGACATTGATAATAAAATTATTGCCAATCTGGGGCATAATATTGCGCAGCGCCTGCGGCAAAATTACGGAGGTCATGGTTTGAAAGTGGTTCATGCCGATAGCCTTTGCGCCCTCGGTCTGTCCGGGGTCAATCGAAATAATTCCGCCGCGGACCGACTCCGCCATATAGGCGCCTGTATTGATTGAAACAACCAGGATTGATGCCACCCAGATGCTGTCGAATCTATGCTGCAGATTCGTCACATACGGCAAGCCGTAGAAGATAAAGACCGCCTGCAACATCATGGGTGTACCGCGAAAAACTTCAACATAGATCCTGATCACAACCCGGATCAGTTTCAGGACAAATCTTTTGGGCAGAGGGTCTTTTTTCGTGTAGGGAATCGTGTTCAGGACGCCGCAGGCAAAACCGATCAGGCAACCGAGCGCCGTCGCGACCAACGCCAGAATCAGAGTGGATCTGATGCCCCTGAGATACACCTCGCCGAAGTTTTGCCACAGTTTTTCAATATCCTGTATTAATTGCGCAAATTTTCCCATTATCAGGTGTCTCCTTTAGTACGGCCCGGTCCGCGGCGGGCAGTCCGCGGACTGCCCGCGCGCCCCGGGTTTCAGATACAGTTCGGATCTATTCTTCACTCAAGGGCTGAATCCTGATCGCATCTTCCATCATGGTATTGAAATCATTTTCGGTCATGGTGCTGAGCACATTGTTCAGCGCCGTCAGCAGAGCGGTATTTCCTTTCATGACTGAGATACCGATATTGACATTCTCAGCTCTGACTTCATCCGTGAACTGGAAATCTCCGTCCGTGCCCGAGAAGTCCAGAATTTCCATCTCCGGATAGGCAACCACGGCACCTTGAGCGGTCGGCAGATCAGTGCAGACGAAGTCCACCGTACCGGTCGCCAGTGCCATCAACATGGCCGGCACATCAGCAGACTTAAGCGGGATTTCGATATCGGGGATCTGCGGCAAACACTGATCGAACCAGATCGTACCTTCCTGAGCGGTACCTCTGCCGCCGGCCAGATCGGCGATGCCTTGGGCAACGGCAAACTCACTATCTGCTCTGGTCAGCACTACCATCGTGGCATAGAAATAAGGTCCGGCGAAATCCACCTGCTCAGAGCGCTCAGCCGTCATGGACTGACCGGCGATCACCGCGTCAAAAGTACCTGTCATCACGCCCGGTACCAGTGAATCCCAATCGGACTGGATAATCTCCAGCTCCCAGCCATTGGCTTCGCAAAGGATCTTGGCCATCATCACATCATAGCCATTGGCAAAAGCGCCCGGCGAATTGCTGATCGGCACTGCGCCGTTGGAATCATCCTGCTGCACCCAGTTGTAAGGCGCGTAGGCGCATTCCATCGCTACAGTCAGGACGCCATCCTCAACACCTGTGGGCACGCTCTGAGCTTCCGGTGCGGTCGTCTCAACGGGCTCTGCCTCAGTGGTTTCTTCCGGCTCTGCTACAGTTGTATCTGCAACTTCCCCGGTTGCGGCAGTTGTATCCTCTTGTTCAGTTTTTGCCTCAGTCGGAGCAGGATCTGACTTTCCGCAAGCGACCAACGCCAACAACATCACTACTGCGAGAAATAAAGCAATCTTTCTCATCCTTTTTCCATCCTTTCCTCCCTGCACTAATTAGTACAGGACCGGCTCTTACCCGGCCGGCCGGTTTTAATAAAAAAGAACCGCTTTGTCAAGCGGTCCATGGAAATCGGATAATACTGGATTAATGC
>JAAZGH010000072.1 GCA_012511325.1 Clostridiales bacterium
CTTCCTTATAGGCGTCACTCAGTCCAGCCAGGGTCAAGCGGTCAACACACAATGAGGCTTCTACCACATAGGGAATATACTTTTCGTTAGTGACAGGATCAAAATAGCGAAGATCCTGACGGCTATGCTCCATATGTTGCCTTAAGTCATAATCCGTGCGGTCGGCAATACCCCAGAGCTCACCCCAACCAAAGGGATAAAGATACTCAATATCCGTAGTGGCCAATGAATAAAAAGACAGTTCATCTTTGGTATGGTCACGCAGGCGGAGATATTCCGGCTTAAGATTGAGGTCTAACAGCCACTGCCAAGAGAAATCACGCCAATAGTCAAACCATTCCAGATCAGTCCCCGGCTCACAGAAGAACTCCAGCTCCATCTGTTCAAATTCACGCGTGCGGAAAATAAAATTGCCCGGTGTAATCTCATTGCGGAAGCTCTTGCCAATCTGGGCAATGCCAAAAGGTATTTTACGCCTCGAAGTGGGCTGCACATTGACAAAATTAGTAAAAATACCCTGGGCTGTCTCCGGTCTGAGATAAATTTCCGTACCCTTGCCTTCGGTCACGCCCTGAGTTGTTTTAAACATCAGATTGAATTTGCGCACATCGGTAAAGTCATGTTTTCCACAGTTCGGACAAGGTACTTTATGCTCGGCGATAAAAGCCATCAACCGTTCTTCCGGCCAGCCCTCGACATTGATATCACTTGCTTGTTCCTGAGCCCAATCTTCAATCATTTTGTCTACCCTGTACCTGGTCTTGCAGGCTTTACAGTCAATCAGCGGATCGCTAAAGCCTGCGACATGGCCGGAAGCTACCCAAACTTCACGATTCATCAGTATAGCGCTATCAATGCCTACATTATGAGGGCAGGTGGCAACAAAGCGTTTCCACCAGGCGTCTTTGATGGCATTTTTCAGAGCGGCCCCGTACGGCCCATAATCCCAGGCATTGGCCAGACCGCCATATATATCCGAGCCCGGATAAACAAAACCGCGATTAAATGCCAAAGCAACTATTTTCTCCATAGTTTTATCTTCATTACGCATTATTCTATTTCTTCCTCTTTCTCTTTTATTTCTATTTCATTTTCAGCAATTGAAGCCAATGTCAACAACTCCGTCTCCACCTTTGCTTCCGTAACGCCAGGCGCAGCAGCAGTTTCGGATCCGGCATCCAACTGTGCAGCTCTGCGTTCAGCCTCAAGTCTTTCGGCTTCATCCTGGGCTTCGACTGCCATGATTAGCCTGCGAGCTAAAGCAGCGGCATCATCGGAAGTAAAACTCTCTCCGCCCAAGTCAGCCAACTCGCTGTCTTTCATACCCAAACGCTGGTCACGGTCAATGATTCGTCTAGTTTCTTCAGCCAGCTCGGCAGCTCTCTTCTCCCGGTCTTCCAATTCCTCTGCCAGGCGTTTGGCCTCAATCTCCGGTCGCAGAGGTACATGCGGCTCATACAAGCCTTTTCGGTATTGGATTTTATCCATTACCAGTTCCTCACAAGCTAAAGTGACAGGATTCGGTGTTTTGGAATCTACCAGCGGATTGGCTCCATCTACAATTTGCCTGGCCCTTTTTGCTGCCAACATAGCCAAAACATAACGATTCTCAGCTTTTGGCAGTAATTTCTCCAAAGGAGGATAATTCAACATCCACTGTACCTACTTTCTATATAATCAGTAATATTCGTTAGCAATTGTCTGCAGATTGACACAGAACAAATACTATGGCAAGTTTTTGCCCTTGTCATGCGGACATTGTCCATAAGATTTTTCAATAAGCCTCAAATTCCGTCTGAATACGCGCGATGTCGTCTGTCAAATAGTCAGATTTTGCTCTCCTGGCAACACAAATCGAGCTGATGATCTCGACAGTGCGCTCCAGTTCGTCATTGACAATAACATAATCAAAAGCTGTCGCCTGCTTGATTTCTGCTGCGGCAGCTTTAATCCGTCTGGCAATCACATTTTCATCCTCGGTGCCGCGGCAGCGCAATCTGGTCAGTAAAACTTCGATCGACGGCGGCAGCAGAAAGACCAGAAGCGCTTGGGGAAATTTCTCTTTGACAGCTAGCGAGCCGGCTACAGTAATGTCAAGGAGCACATCATTGCCCCGCTCGATTTGTTCAAGTAAAGGCTGCAGCGGGGTTCCGTAGTAATGGTCGATATATTTATCATATTCAATAATAGCATCCTGCCGGATCAGTTCTTCAAACTCCGTTTTAGCGACAAAAATATAGTCCACGCCCTGCTGTTCCTGACCCCGCGGCGATCTGGTTGTCATCGATACCAGATGTTTGATTTCCGGCCGCAGAGATTGCAGAGCTCTGATCACAGTGTCTTTTCCCACGCCAGATGGGCCGGAGAGACAGATAATCAGACCCTTTTGTTTTGCAGTAGCATCAGATGCTGCTGCCATCTGTTCTGTCGGATTCTGTTTTTGTTTCATTCGCGCTTACCATCCTCCCGGCAAATCGTTGCTGCAAAACTCCAGTCTCCAGCACGGACAGAACAATGTGATCGCTGTCCATGACCAAGATGCTTTTGGTCTTGCGCCCCGAGGTAGCATCAATTAAGGCACTGCGTTCCCTGGCATCAGCTATTAAGCGTCTGGCAGGAGCCGAATCCGAGGCGGCCAGAGCGATCAGACGGGCTTTTGAAATATAATTGCCAAAACCGATATCACACAATTCTTGCATACATGCCTCACTCCAGATTCTGCACCTGTTCTCTCATTTTTTCTAAAGTCGTCTTCATCTGTACAACCAGACCGGAAATTTCCAGATCGGCAGACTTCGAGCCGATGGTATTGATCTCACGATTTATTTCCTGACAGAGGAAGTCCAATTTTTTGCCGATCTGCCCCTCCTCATCCAGCACCAGATCAAACTGCCTGAGATGGCTGTCCAGGCGTACCAATTCTTCGTCGATTGCAGCTTTATCGGCAAAAATAGCGATTTCGGCTGCAATCCTCTGGCCGTTATAATATTCTTCCGCATCCTGACCGAGTAGAGTTTCCACTCTTTTGAGCAAACGCTCTCTTTGCTCCTGCGGCACAGTTTCCGCGCGCAAGGATACAGCAGACAGCTGTTCTGTCAGCTGCTCAATCTTATAACGGAGATCCCGACACAGCATTTCACCTTCGTTTCTTCTCATGCTCATAAACTGGTCAAGCGCAGCATCGGTGGCTTCTTCGATTTGAGGCCAAATCTCCGCGGGATCAGTCTCTTGAGCACTTACAGTGAAAAGCCCGTTGATCTGTGTCAGATTGCCGGTCAGATCCGGCAGCAGGCGATTGGTCAATTCCTCGAGCTCGGCATAGGCGGCCATATAGGAAAGAGCCAAGTCGCGATCCAGCTTAATCTGTGTCCCGGAGTTAGCGTCGCTGTCATATTCTACTCTGACATCAACTTTGCCGCGGTTGACACATTTATTGATCAGCTCTCGCAAAGGCGGCTCCAGCGAGGATAATGACCGAGGCAGACGAAACGATATGTCACGGTATCGACTATTGACGGATTTGATTTCAACCATAATGCGCCGTTCAGGGCGAATCGCCTCGCCTTGTCCATATCCTGTCATGCTATAGCCCATATCTTTTGCTCCTTAGTGCTTTCCCGATCAAAGATTACAATCATAAAGACTACTATCATAATTTATTACTATACATTAAGTATCCTCAGCTTGTCACCGCCAACAATCGGCAGTCAGGCGCCAAGTATCAGTTTAGGGGTAAAGCCGATCTGGTCGCCGGCGACCAGGGTATAGCGGATACCTCTGATCTCAGTCCCGTCAAGGCGCAATCTGCTCCGGGTATGGTGAATATGGCCGAAGACACAGTCAGTCACGCCATACTTCTCCAGCAGCTGCGTAAAAGCGGTCTGTTCACGATTTTCGCCTAAAGGCGGATAATGCATCATAACCAGCAGTGAACCGTTCCCCTCTTTGAGTTTGTGCGCAGCTGCCAGCGACATTTCGAGTCGCAGCAGCTCTCTCCTCAAGATTTTGTCATCTTGTTCGGGCAAGTAATCCGCATCCTCGGGCAGAAGCCAGCCGCGGGTACCACAGATTGCGGCGCCATCCGGCAGTATACGGGCATCATTTTGCAAAAAGTCCAGACTGGTCAACCCTTCATCGCGACACAGACGGGTGATTTGGCTGATTGATTGCCACCAGTAATCATGATTGCCCTTCAGGAGCAGCTTTTGGCCCGGAAGCTGATCGATAAATCTGAGATCAGGGATCGCCTCTGTCAGTGTCATAGCC
>JAAZGH010000073.1 GCA_012511325.1 Clostridiales bacterium
ATCAGAGACCACCTCAAGGCTATGACCCTGTGATATATGCGAGGCCAATATGAAATATTTAATTTTGGAATGTACTGAAAATGACGCTATTGCCCTCGATGATGAGGGACGTTTCCTGAGTGTCGTCAATAATGACTATCAGGTGGGTCAAAAAGTTGAGCGGGTCACCTTATTACCGGCTGGTAGACGCCAGCCGTCACGGATAGTGTACTTTGCGCGCTCACTGTCTGCTGTGGCCGCCTCGTTGCTACTGGCATTTTTCATTTATTATCTGATCGCTTTGCGCCCGGTCTCCACAATTAATCTGAAGATCAATCCTGCCGTCACGATCAAATTAAATTCGCTGCACAAAGTTGTCTCACTTCAGGCCGAAAATCAAGATGCGGAAAATTTAACGGCAGATTACGCCTATCTGGGCAAGACCGGGCATCAAGTGATCCTTGATCTGGTAGGCGAATCGCTTAGACAGGATTTCCTGTCTGATGGCGGCAGAATCATAATTACAGGCGATTTGTCCGCCAAAATAGTGCCGGAAGAATGGGCGCATCAATTACAAAGCGATATTGACCGCCTTCTCTATCACAATGATATTCATATCGCGCTCAGAATTGGTGTCTATGATCCCGATCTGCGCTGGCTGGTCAATTATGCCTATGGTCCTTTCGAGACCGAACCGGAGCCTGAAGAACCGGCTAATCCTGAATCTGATTACAATAGCCCCGATGATGATGACACTGCAGATATAACCGGTCATCAGGCGGACCCTGATCCGGACAGCACTTCGACCAAGTCCGCTCCGACACCTAAACATGATAAGCCGGCAACCTCACCAACTACCACAAAACCCACTGCGAAACCGATGCCAACCGCGGCACCTACTCACAGACAGACTACCACTTCCAATCACGATGACGACGACAATGGCTACGACGATCCGGACGACGACAGCAACTACGGCGATCCGGACGATGACAGCGTCGACGATGACGACTAGCCGCCATAGCCCAGGACAACAAGATTCATACAAAACTATCGTCGGCTCTAATTTAAGATTGCTGTTAAGAGCGCTGTTACCAATAGGCCGGGCAGAAAGTTCGCCACTTTGATTTTTGTCTGCCAGAGCATATTGATGCCGATGCAGCAGATCATCAGAGAGCTGACACACGAGAGATTGAAAATCAGGACATCACTGAGATATGCCTCGATCAGGCCGGCCAGCAGTGTGATGCTGCCCTGATATAATCCCATGGGCAGAGCGGCGAACAGCACGCCCGCCCCCAGACTGGAGGCCAAAACCAGACAGATAATACCGTCCAGGGCGGATTTGGCATAGAGCATGGTAGGATCGCGCAGCAGAGCATCCTGGATGGAGCCGACTATCGCCATCGCACCGACGCAGATGATAACCGTAGTGGTAACGAAGCCTTCGACAAACTTATTGTTGCTATCCCCGGCGTTAACCAGGTTTTTCAAGCGTTCTCCGATTGAGTTCAGGCGGTCTTCCAGACGCCACCATTCGCCCAGAAAGGCCCCAATCACCAGGCTGGCAATCATCAGCAGCGTATTTTGCGTCTCCAGCACAGTGCCGTTGACTGTCAGCAGGCCGCGCAGGCCGCCGGTAATGCCCACGAAGAGAACGGACAGTCCCAGCGCCTGCAGCAAAATCTGCTGAAATCGATCCTTGAGGCCGTGCTTAAGTAAAAGCCCTGCTCCGCCACCCGCGACGACAGCGACGACATTTACTATTGTGCCCAAACCGGCCAAAACTTATACTCGCCTACTGCGCAGCAGCGGCCAGCCGCCGGCGCAGCATCTCGAGAGCATAGTCAATCTGCTCCGGCTTATGAGCCGAAGTCAGGCAATAGCGCAGTCTCGCCTTGCCCATAGGCACAGCCGGGAAGATAGCCGGCGGCACGATTATGCCATCGTCCAGCATTTCGATGCTGAGCTTAAAAGCCAGATCATCGGGTCCGATCATGATCGGTATAATAGCTGAATCCTTGGCCAGACAGGTATCAAAACCATATTCATGCGCCCGTTTCATGAAATAAGCGATATTGTTGTGGAGCGCTCGCACGCGGCTATTATCTCTCTCCATGATCTCCAGCACTTTGAGCACCGCGCCGGTCAGGGCGGGACTAAGTCCGACCGAGAAAGTAAAGCCCGGCAGATTATAGCGCAGATAGTCGATCAACAGTTTATCCGCCGCCAGATAACCGCCGCAGGTGCCAAGACCCTTGGACAGAGTTCCCATCTTGATATCAATATCCGAAGGAGCGAGGTTGAAGTACTCGTCCACGCCTTTGCCGGTCTCTCCGAGCACACAGGCCGAATGTGCCTCATCAACCATCAGGAAACAGCCGTATTCCTTTTTGATCCGCACAAATTCCGGCACCGGCGCGACATCGCCGTCCATACTGTAGACGCCTTCGACAATAATCAGGACCTTCTCATATTCATCGCGGTGCTGCTTGAGGAAATTCTCCAGCTCCTCATAGTCATTATGGGGAAAGAAGCGGCTTCTGGCCCGCGAGAGCATCAGTCCCTGAATCACCGAATTATGACTCAGGCGGTCATAGATGATCAGATCGCCGGAGCCACAGAAATTGCCCACAAAAGTAACATTGGTAGCATGTCCGCTGACCAGAACCAGAGCATCCTCCGTGTCCTTCCAGCGAGCGATCGCAGCCTCGAGTTTTTTATGGATATCCTTTTCGCCGGCGAGCAATCTGCTGCCGCTGGCCGAAGTACCGTACTTTTCCACTGCCGCTATGGCGGCGGCATTGACCTCGGGATCGCCCGACATAGCCAGGTAATTATATGACCCCAGATTGATCATCTCGCGCCCGCCCATATAGGAAACATCCTTGAGGGCAGATTCCTGCGAAATAAAATAGGGATTGAGCATATTGCTGCTGGCCAGCAATTGTTCGGAGCGCTGGACAAATTGCTGAATTTCCCTGATTTTTTCGAAGGCGTCAACTCGCTCTTCCGGCGTCCTCGCCCGTCCTTCCAGACTGATGCCGGCTTTCCGGCCCGGGGCGTAGTCTGTGCCGGACAGATGCTCATGGATCAGCGAAGTAATATCGTTGAGATTCATGCAGCTATAATACTGGTCATCTACGATGGCGATATTGTATTCACGCTCCAGCAGATTGAGCAAAGTCAGGCTGGAGAGACTGTCTCCGCCCAGATCCAGCACAAAATGACCGCTATCCGTAACTTCTTCCAGACTAATATCCAGAGCCTCGGCAAAGAAACCGCGGATAGTTTCCTTGATCTTTTCTTCACTGAGGGCATCGTCCTTGGCGCCTCCTTCCGCAGCCGGAGCTGGTTTGGCTTTGTCCTCTGTCGCCGGCGGCGGAGTAGCAGGCGCCTCCGGGATCGCGGCCTGCCGGTCGGATGACACAGTCATGCCGGCAGCCTTCGCTTCCAGATACTCGGAGAGAGTGAGCACCGGCCACTGTCCGGCATTCAATTGCTTGGACAGCAGATGACGCTTAACTTTTCTGGTTGTAGATAGTGGCAGCGGTTCCAGGCTGACCAGTACATTGCTGATGGCGGAAGAGGGCGGAAGCTTGACCATGCGGGCTTTCACCGCTTGATCCAGTTCGGCCGGATCCGCATCGGGAGCCACCTCAAGCAGTAAATTGGCATATTCGTAGTCGCCGGCTTTAACGCCGACAACAGTCATTTGCTGTACTCCGGGCAAATCCTGGAAATTCGCTTCTACGGTATCGGGATAGATATTTTCTCCCGAGGGCCCGATAATGACCTCTTTCAGGCGGCCATCGATCATGATGGCGCCATCGACAAGGCGGCCTGTATCGCCGGTGGGAAACCAGTTATCCCCCGTGTAATCTACCGGCTGTAATTGGCCGCCCTTGATCACACCGTTATGGATGCTGCGGCCGCGCAGCATAATTTCGCCGCTAGGCGAGATCATAATATTTTCAGGCTCAAAGGGACGGCCGACATTGCCATTGCAGCGCAGCGTGACATCTTCCGTGTTGCAGACCGAGATAATGCTGGCTTCTGTCATCCCGTAACCGGAGCTGAGATAATAGCCCAAACCGTTGATGACACGCAGTGTTTGGACGGGAATATAGCCGCCGCCGCTGCAACCGAGATAGACATCATCGCCTAATATCTGATTGCGTATGGACTTTAGTTTGGCGGCATAGTAGAAAGGCACTTTTTTGCCTGCCGCCTGTGCCTTGAGACTGGCATCGATCATCTTGTCAAAGGCGGCCACAGTCTTCTCGCCTTCCGTTAAGCGAATTTTACGATAAAGTCCCTTGACTACCGCATTCCAGAACAAAGGTATGCTGATCACTTGGGTAACCCGATGCTTGCGGCAGCTCTCCAGAATTACTTCCGGGGCTAAACTGGGGATGAAGATAAAGGTGTTGCCGAGCATATAGGTCAGCATAAAGACCGCCATCAGACCGAATATATGGTGGAAAGGCAGAAATGCCAGACATTTCTCATTTACTCCCGGGCGTACCCAGCGGTCAGTCTGATCTGAGAGCCTGATCAGACAGGCAGCCAGATTTATAACGCCGCCGCTGTCGTGAACAAAGATTCTCGCATCACCGGTGGTGCCGCTGGTGCAAAGGGCGATACGGTCGCCCCAGGCTGTTTCCTCAGGGAAACTATCCGCTTCGGCGATCAGATCGGCGGCGGCCAGATAGGCAAAATCCTCATTCAGCTTGTTTGTAATCAGGGTTTCGGTGCCGGCTTGAGCCATCATTTCAATAGCATCATCCGTATTCTGCAGCGAGTTAAGCAATAGCAAATCAAAACCGGCAGCCAGGATTGCCCAGAACAAAATACAAAATTCAGGCCCGTTGGGCAGCTTGAGGGCGATAAATTTTTCTTCGCTCCTAACC
>JAAZGH010000074.1 GCA_012511325.1 Clostridiales bacterium
GCAATGACCTGTTGAAGAGTGCTCCTTGGGGATTTTCTTTTACTTTTGCGGGAAAAGAAAGACTGAACAGAATCCACAATGCCAATCGTTGCGGAACCCACAGTTTCCACAACATCAGCCGCAGTTCCGCTGACTGCCTCTACATCTTCAAGGATTGCAGGTATAGTGTCGCCGGCTTGTTCCGTAATCAGAGAAATATCCTCGATTATCACATCAACTTTTTCCAGCAACACGGGCAGTTGTCGGATAGTATCGGTAAGAGCAGTTCTGTTTGCCTTAAGTAGATTATTTGTTTCTTTGACGGTCTGAGCAGCTCGGATCAGGAGCATTGTCAGAGCTATCAATGCTGCCGCACCACAAAGGATTACCAGTGCTAGCAGTAAATCTGTAAGTTCAATGGTCACAGCAAGATATACTAGGTACTGCATACTAATCTCCTAATCTGTTATCTGCTCAATTTGAGGCCGGAGAGCGATATCAAGTCAAAAATTTGCTGTAGATTTTGTTTAAACATCTGTCTTTGCTTCTTTAGCAGCCTAATCTTCGATGTCCTCGGCAAACTCAGCATCATCCTTGTTCAGCATGGATTTAACTTCCTGAAATTTCTCTTTTGCGGTTTCAGCGGCTTTGCAACCAAATTCACGGGCTTTCTCTACGCCAACTTCAAAACCGGCCTTTATATCTGCTCGCGTTTCCTTGCCTGATTGCGGCGCCAGAAGCAAAGCTGTTACTCCGCCGATAATTACTCCGCCCAATAGTCCCAGGAGTGTTCCTTTACAAACATTTGACTTATCAGTCACGCCAAAATAATTTTTTAGTCCTCTTGTCATGTTTTTGTCCTCACAATTTATCTATTTGCGCATTATCGGGCACATACCGATTGACAGCCATTCCATTTCTCTAAATATATTTAAGTTGTCAGCCAGACTTACTTCTCAGTATATCTGAGGTGGGCTTCAAGCCCATATGTTAATTAAGAAACATAATAGCTGTATTGCTCATAATACACGAATTTGGTCAGCTTGTCCCGATTAATCTAATTATTTAACTATCCAGAATTCTTGCGCCAGGAAAAACTGCCAATTACAACTTCATTGCAATCGCCGGCGCAGATCTCAGTCCGGCCAATAATTCGTGTCTCAATCTGATACTTTGCCGCAATTGCCATCAGATCTGCTGAAATAGCCGGATTGCAATAGATTTCCATACGGTGTCCCATATTGAAAACTCGGTACATTTCCTTTTCGCTAATCTGGCCGGTATTGAGAATAGCTTGAAATAATGCCGGCATTGGAAACAGATTGTCCTTAACATATCGGATGCCTTTGGCAAAATCAATACATTTTACCTGTCCGCCGCCTGTACAATGGATGATGCCGTGAATGTTATCACGATGGGTCTCCAACATTTCCTTTACCGGCGGCAGATAAGATCTTGTAGGTGATAATAAAGCCTCGCCGATACTCATACTACTGCCTGGCAGTTTATCCTAAAGCAGAAATGAACCTGTGTATACTTTGTCATCAGCTATTGTTTCGGAATAAGATTCAGGATACTTCTCAGCATAGACATGGTGCAGAAGCAGATGCCTGGCTGCGGTTAAGCCATTGGAGGAAAGGCCGGAATTCTCTTGCTCTTCATATATTGCCCTGCCGGTCGATGACAGGCCTACAATATCAAGGCCGGGTTTAATCGCGCCTATATTAACTACTTTGTTGCGGGGCAATCTCGCCATCATCGTGCTGTCGCAGATAACTGTTCTGACCAGATCACCGACATCAGCAGTCTCTCCTCCTGTCATTATTATTTTTATTCCATATTCAGCCAAGCGGGATATTGCTTTGTCATATCCTGCTATTATGCCAACTAAAATATTGCCGTGGATACGATGAGCATTTCTGCCAATGGTGTTCGATAGTAGGAAAGGCCCGGTTGCGCCGATTGCCAATAAATCATCCGAATTCATAACCAAAGAATCTTGGGCAATCCCTTCAAACCAAGTGCAATCACCGGTTTCACGATACATTAAATATGCCATAGCCGACTTGGTACCGGCGCCATCAGCATGAAAAGCAGCGCACCATTCCGGATCCCCTGACGGATCAGGGATAATTTTGCAAAATGAACCTGGAAATAATCCGGGGTCTTGTTGTGAAATTGCCGCTTTCACATCATCCTTGGTCGGAGAAACCCCGCGCGACAAATAAGCTTCAGAAGTCATTTTGTCCTCCAATATGCTTTCGAGTATACCTGTAAGCCGGGTTCTGTCGAGAACAGTCATCTATCTTGGCCCGTTGTCTCCAAAGGGCTCGAGCCACCTCCTCGGGACTGCGGATCTCCATTATCCCACCACGGTGTTGCTCCGGACGGGGTTTACAAGGCCAGCCGGTTACCTGACTGCCGGTGAGCTCTTACCTCACCCTTTCACCCTTACCTTTTCAGGCGGTATCCTTTCTGTTGCACTTTCCTTAAAGTCACCTTTACCGGGAGTTACCCGGCGCCCTGATCCTGGGAGCCCGGACTTTCCTCCGCGCATCACTTTCGCATCAGCGCGGCGACTGTCCAGTATACTCGAAAGCTTTTTTCATTATACTGAATCTGCAGGCAACGTAAAGATACAGACATTACAATGCATATCTGTGTGCCAATAACCGGTGTATATATGCAGTAATTTCCCGATCGACAGCAGAGGGCTGAAACATCTTGGCCCTATATCTTAACTCGCGTTCTAACAGCATGCGTTCAGCAGCCGTTGGTTCCCGGCTCTGCCATCTATATGTCAATAAAGGACCCAATGCCACTTCAATGTCGGACAATTTATATTCCACTGTCACAGTTAGCACCGAAATAATCAC
>JAAZGH010000075.1 GCA_012511325.1 Clostridiales bacterium
GCACAGGAAGACGCCACGAAGCAAGAAGCCCGGCGATTGCAATTATAGTAAAGCGGAACAGCGTCGACCAAGGCAAAATTACCCAAAAAGCATGGAGGACAATGGTAACGGCGATTGCGGAAGTGTACCAGCGAAAAGTCTGATTCAGAGGTACAGTGTTCAGTACACCGTAAATTCGCATTATGATCAGCGGTCCAATCAGAATGCCGGTAAGCACATAAAGCCCTGTAAAAACAGTAGCAGGAAATAAGGGCATAATTGCCGTTATGATAGCACCGGAAATTGCCATTACGCGTGAAACAGAAATAGCTACCCCTGGCCGCTTGTGAAACACGCCTTCGGAAACCACTATGGAAATCACGAGGAATAAAAAAAACCAAGCGGGAGCATCCCCTGCAAAGAGAATTTCATCGAAATTATAAGCAATACAAAAAAACCAAATAAATGCAAAAACCAGGAGGAGCCACTGCGCAAGAAGCTCATTTTTATTTGACATTTCGTCGTCCGTTGAAGATGATGGTTCTTCAGGCAGCGTTGTCTTACTTCGTGCGAATGGAAAATAACTCATGCTACTGTCATCTCCGTTTAGTTTGCTATGTCCTGAATTGCTGTTATTGCTGCTATATTCTAGCGCATTTCAACCTTCAGTGTAATTGATTGTAATCAGCGCTTTAGCCCGTTGTTTTCCTTTTGACATTTCAGAGCAATACGCTCTAATTCAAATCATTCTGTTTCATCCAGAAAGATCAAGTTGATCAAAATCAAACAGTAATATTTTAAGACAGATAAATTCTGAAAAAGTGCCGGATTTTGTAAAACCTGTAGGATCCTACAGTAGAAGATTTCGGTGATTTTGATATTACATGGGTTGAGATTACATTATTGGTTTTTAGTGTTTCGAGATTGTTTTGAAACTATCGAAGAACAGATTTCCTGGCGAACGGATTGTAATGAACTTGGGAGATGAATATATGACGGTGCAGGAACACGTCTTCTGACATTAGCACACGATAGAAATTTCATTTTTTGTCGAGAAAGTTTGAGGAAAGTATAATGAAAAAATTTATTACCACAGTATTGATACTGGCTCTGATCAGCTTTGCCGCCTGCGCAAAGAAAACAAACCCATCGGACAATTGGTCACCTGTTTCCAGCTCGAAAACACCTGTCGTTGCGGATACAACAACTCCGGATACTTCGCCATCCGCTTCTGACGCGGAAACACCGGACATTGCAGATACAACAGCAGCGCCGACTATGCCGGCAACAGAAACATTCTCATACGAAGCAAACGAAATGCGTTTGAAATTTGAATTACCGCTTACATGGAAAGACAAAATACAAATTCGAGAGGATTCCGGTCTTTTCATTGTTTATCTTCCCGGTCAGGACTATGGCGTACCGGAAAAGGAGATCCATCTGATAGTAAAATATATTGATGACCCTGGTTTTTTTGGAGATACTTTCGATAAGACGACGAGCGAGGAAAACATTAAAACTATATTGAGTCTTCTTTACGAAGAAGAAAAAATAGTCGAGAAAAATCCTGTAAAAATTATGGACAGAGATGCTTTGCTGGTCACCTACTCCAAAGTCGTCTCGGAAGAAGGGAAAGTAGCAACCAAGCGCTGCTATCTGATTGATGATGATAAAGGACGCTGTTATATGGCATCATTCCCTGTCGAATTGGAAGGAAGCAAAGGGATCGATACTTTTGCCGGTGAAGCACAGCAGGTCGTTGAATCCATGAGTTCTTTTGCTCTTACGGATTCAACACCAATCACCTTTGAAGACAAAGAATCCGGCTTTACTTTTGAGTATCCTGGTAATTGGCATACCTACAAAACTGACATGCTCTGGAAAATTACACCCACTGTGCATACTTATGACTTCCCATTTATATATGCAGGCATCTCTCTCTCCTATACGCCTCCCGGCACTTTCGGAAACAGCCTTGAGGAAATCAATTGGGCACCGATTTTAGAGACCATCGCTGAGGCACCTAAACCTCAGGTTGAGTCGGTAAAGATCGGAGACGCCCAGGCACTGATTCTGCGTACGGAGCAAGAAATACCGCGGAATGCTCTTACTCTTGTCAGGACGAAGGTTCTGATCGATGCCGGGAAAGGAAGTTTCTACCTCTTTGGATATGAATACGCAAAGGATAATCAGGCTTATGAACCGTTCCGTGCTGAGGTAGAAAAAATGATTCAGACCTTCCGGCTGACAAACCCTTGATTGATGTGAACGGAAATTCAATATGTTAATAAGGGCTGCCGCTGTTGACAACCGGTTGGGCGTCACGATTGCCGCACAACACCACCTGAAGATTGGATACCATGGCAGCTTTGCGCTCCTCGTCCAATGTTACAACCTCATTTTGGGCAAGTTTTTCCAGCGCCATCTCAACCTTGCCCACAGCCCCGTCAACAATAAGCTTCCTGGCATCGACAATAGCACTTGCTTGCTGGCGTTGCAGCATAACAGCGGCAATCTCCTTTGCATATGCTAAATAGGTAATACGCGCTTCCAGGATCTCAAGACCGGCCTCGTGTACCTTGCCTTGAATTTCATCTTTAATGCGCTGGGCTACCAACTCACTGGAGCCGCGCAAGCTGCCCTCATCCGGCTCTCCATCGCCTGTCGTATCTACATTGGGTGCCACATCATAAGGGTAAATGCGCACAATATTACGCAGAGCGCTGTCGCATTGCAGGGATAAGTATTCCTTGTAATTATCCACATTAAAAACTGCCTTGAAGGAAGGGAATAAAGCCGATGATCAGCCAGATGATACCCCGCACCAAAGGCAAGACACCAATATTATCTTCGTTTTCCAGCAGAATACCGCCCAGTGCAAGAAGTCCGACGGTCATCAGCCTTCCCGCGACTTTCTTTTTAATCAAATGACGAGAGGCCAATGAGATGGGCTTTCAGGACTGACCTTATAAACTTTACTTGAGATTAAATATCTTATAAACTTGATTTAACGGTGGTTTGCTAAATTTATCTTGGTACTTTCTGTAAAAATCATTCGTTTTATTAATTTAGAAATTTGAGAGGTTGCATTATGAGAAATAGAAATATTAGCAAGATTGTTTGGGGTATAGTCCTGGTAATTGCAGGCACCCTCTTCGCTTTAAAGGCACTGAAGATTATCGAAATAGATATCTTATTCAAAGGATGGTGGACTTTATTTATTATTATCCCGTCTCTTATCGGCTTATTTACCGAGCGGGGCAAGACCAGGCATTTAATCGGCCTTGTGATCGGCGTTACTCTACTTCTTTCCTCCCAAGACGTTATTGATTTTTCTTTGGCTTGGCGCTTGCTTATCCCGGTTATCATCATTCTGATTGGCTTAAAAATGATTTTTGCTTCTCCATTTAATAAGAGGACAAGTGCAAAAATTAAGGAATTAAAAAACGATAGTAAGGAACCCGGAAAATGTACGGTTGCTTTCTCGTCACGAGAAATCAATTACGACGGGCAGCGTTTTGAAGGCGCGACATTGGATGCTGTTTTCGGAAGCATTACTTGCGATCTTAGGAATGCTCTGATTGAGAAAGATTGTGTGATCTCCGCCTCTGTTGTTTTTGCGGGGATAGATATAAAAGTGCCGGATTATGTCCGAGTCAAGATTGATTCCAACGCGCTTTTCGGAGGCGTCTCCGATAAAAGAAAGAAGGCGGAACGTCAGGATGATCAGCAGAATAATGGATTAACTTTGTACATTGAGGCAAATTGTGTCTTCGGGGGTGTCGATATTATATGAGATCTTGGCACAATATTATAAAATACGCTGCCTTAGCTTTGGCCGTTATTGTGATAATCGGCATAGTCAGTGCAGTTTTTCATGCTTTATCTTTTATTTACTTTGCTTTTGATCCTGATATCACGGGTGAGTATACAACATACGAATTTGAAAATGATATTAATGCTTTGGATATAGACATTAAGAGTATCGATCTGGAAGTGAATACAACAGCTAATCCTAATTTTGTAGTAGAAAGCAATTACAAGGATTTAACCGTGCAGGACAAGGGAAATGTACTGCTTATAAAAGACAAAAAGTCATTTTACTTTAACATAGACGGTACGGCTGTACTGAAGCTCTATATTCCCCAAGATAAAATTTTAGATAAAGTAGTAATTAATACAGGCGCCGGCAAAACAAATTTGGAAAACCTGCAAGCAAAAACTATTGATATGCAATTTGGCGCCGGCAAAACCATACTACAAGCAATATCCGCAAGTGAAAATGCTTTTATAGAAGGCGGTGCCGGACAACTTACTATCAGGGACAGTAGGATTTGTAATTTGGATTTGGATATGGGTGTAGGCAAGTTCGAGTTTTCCGGCACACTCCTAGGCAAAAATGTGTTGCAAATGGGAGTCGGCTCAAGCGAAATTAATCTAACTGGTTCTTTGGACGATTATAAGTTAAAGGTCAAAAAGGGGATTGGCGACATTTACATAGGCGGAGAATCCTTAGAGAACGATACGCAACTTGGACAAGGAGACAGCGAGCTTATTTTTGAGGGCGGTGTCGGTTCTGTCAGTATAGATTTTTCAGAATAGCAAAAAGATAAAATCAGAATCCCTGCTGCAATGAAAAAAGGCTTGACCTTAAAGTAAGCTGTAAAGATATATTTCAGGCAGGAGGTAGATATGATAAAAATCAAAGAGTTTGCCAATCTGTGTCAATGCTCAACTCAAACCCTGATTTATGTGCAATTAAAAATGACGATAACATCCTCTATTATCTTGAAGTTATTCCGGACAAATTAGAATTGGCTTTCACTTTGCCAACCATACTTTTACAAACGGTTTTAAGACAAAATCCCGAAAAATCTTTACAGCTGGAATGCCAGGTTCAAACCAGCGCTGATAACACAAATCATATTTATATATTGGATAATCAAGGTCAACCATAGACCTTCGATCGACTCAATAGACACACAAGACTATTAAAATAGCTTTTTTGCTAATATACCGGTGCAGCGGCTCCGCCCCCACCGGTATATTCACATAGATCCACTATTGATGCTGCTTTAAAACATTATCCGCCGCGCAAAAAAAATTATAGCCGGGCGATTTGGGGACTTGATTGCTCTTGGTTAAGTGTGCTAGTATACCAGTGTTGCTCTAGAGATTGACGATGAGTGTAACGGTAGCACACTTGACTCTGACTCAGTGTGTCTGGGTTCAAATCCTAGATCGGCAGCCAACGCTAAACCCCTGCGATTACTGCATCACAGGGGTTTTTGTTTGCCTGTATAACTGAATATTTTTCTGCATAAATTACTTTTGTGTGCAATTTGTGTGCAGCCAGAACGACTCAGGTTTTTTGCTTTATGCAATGCATAAATAAAAAAGAGCCCTCCCCGGCATAACCGGGAAGGAGCATAAACAAAAACGTATCTGATTTTATCAATCACAGCCTCCGGGATAGCCAGGAGGCTTTGATATGCTTAAAAGAGTGTTGCAAAGAAAGTGACTGGATATTTGCTCTATTCATTGAGGGCGGTGGCGGCAGATTCACCGGCGATGATGCCGCTGGCGAAGGCGAAATGGAGATTATAGCCTCCGGTGGCGCCGGTCACGTCCAGCACTTCGCCGGCAATGTAGAGACCGGGGCGGCTGAGTACCTCCATGGTACGGGGATTCACGACAGAGGTATCAAGTCCGCCCAGACTGATCTGGGCCTGTTCATAACCTCTGACGCCGCTGATGCGAAGGCGCCATAAATTGAGTACCGCACTTGCAGCCGCAACCAAGGACTCGTCAGAGCCATTCGACACGCCGTCTATTCCAGTAAAGCGATTGCTAACAGTATCGCTGCAATCCAGCTCATTATTTGGCTGCCTGTTTTTACCGGCATCCGGCGTAAAGCCAGCCATAATTTTGCCTGACACAAGCTTACGCCCCAGATGTTCTGCCAACGGCAAAGGCAGAATACCTGTCAAGAGCAGATATTTATTTTCAGCCGGCAGGCTGCTGAGGCGCTGCCAGAGACTGGCCTCTATCTCTTGCGGTGACAAATATGGCGCTAGATTAAGATCCAATACTAATTGCTCCTCTGCCCGCAGCGGATACCATTTTGTCAGCGGACGCAATTTCGCTCTTTTGATCGGCAGCTCAGGACCATCGTCCGCAGGAATCTCGCATCTGACTGCGACTTCGTCCGCCAGTTCCATAGCGGCAATACCGGAGAGGCCGTAGTCAGTAATGAGAAACTCGCCTTGTGTCGACTTCAAAATCAGGCCTTCACTATCTCCCTCAGCTGTCAGACTCCTCAGAGTCGCTACCCCGCGGAAGCGAGTTCCTTTCAGTTGCTGAAACAGAGCAGGCTCAGCCAGCACCAGCGGCGTCAGAGCAGGATAGACTGCCGTCAGCGGCAAATTTAACTTGGCGGCGAGCAGATAGCCCGATCTGGAGCCGCCGAGTTGCGGTGAGGCCAGACCACCGGCAGCCAGAACTACTTTTCGGCCTTTTATCACTTGCCCGGATAATAGAGTCAAAACCCAGAGACCTTCCTCAGACTTCAGTCTGATTACGGGGCTTTCCGTGCGAAGCTCAACCCCAGCCCGGGTTAAGGCCTCTAGTAAAGCGTTTAAAACTGTTGCAGACTGATTCGAACGAGGGTATATCCTGCCTTCGGCATCTGCTACGGTCAAGACACCCAGCCGCTCCCAGAACCCTGTCAACTCTTCACTAGGCAGACAGTGCAACAAAGGCTGTATAAAGTTTCGATCCTGACCGCAATAATCATCAACTCTGAGGTCAAAATGCGAGAGATTACAGCGCCCGTTGCCGGAAGCCAATATCTTTCTCCCGGGTTGCTCTTGGGCTTCCAGCACCAGGATGCGCAAACTCCCATCTTGCCGGGATGCGGCAAGAGCCGCCGCCAATCCTGAAGCGCCGCCGCCGATAATTACCAGATCAAAGACTTCTGTCATAATTTGCTCCGGCTCATTGAATCAAGAACGGTATCACGGCCTCTGCAGTAATAATCAGAGCTCTGCCGCCCGGCGCTAGATAGACCTGCCGCAGCGGAGCTTCAAAGGTCACGCTGCTGGTCAGGACGGAATCAGTCAAATCATAGAGATAAAGTTGTTTGTCCGAAGGCAGCAAAAGCCAGCCATCAGCAGCGACAGGCGCGGCTGATAGCAGAGGAATCGCTGTGGCCTTTGTATCTCCGGCAGCAGAAAACCGTAACAGCCAGGACTCTTCCGCTCCGCTCGCTGTCCCGAGCACAACAATGCCTGTGCGATCCGCCAATACATAAGAGAATCCCTCCGGCATAGCATAGCTAGTCAGTTTCTCCGTCTCCATATCAGCCAGGACGATCCGGTCGCCGCAGTATGCCGCCACTACATCTTCAGTTCCGTGCAGAAAACTGCCAAAATAGCCCGACAATCTGACCTCCGATTTTTTCTTGCCGTCAAGGCCGTAGCGCTGAACCAGACATTCCGGATCAACCTGATCTATATCCAGGATCAAGACATCAAAGTAATTACCGCCCGGAGCAATACGGGCCAGCAGCGGATAACCGGATTCCTGATACTCGAGCGTAAATTTCATCTCCCTATGAGCGAGATTATAGTATCTGATCTCTCCTTTGTTATCCTTGCCCTGATCCAAGATCAAGAGATCATTGCCTCGCAGATCTGCCCCTACCGCTCTGCTTTTAACCTTATCGGCAAAGACAATGCCCGCCTCTTTGGCCACTACAAATTCGGCACTGTCCTTATCGCCTAGTATCAGACTGTCGGATGACCTGCTGATGATCCGCGCCGAGAGCAAATCAGTTTCATGCCAGGCATGCTCCCTGCCTTTGGCGTCAAGATACAGCAGTCCTCCCTGCTCAATGCGGATCTGATAGGAACCCACCGGATACAAAGAAATATCTTCGCCTGAGGACAGCTCATAACCTGAACCGCCTTGTATCATGCGCTGTACTTCGCTGCGGGCATTTATAACAGCGTTGACATTGGGATCAAAGATTAAAACAACGGCGATTGTCAAAAATATGGTGCTTAGCAATAGCCACACTAAAAGAGGGGTGTCCCCTCCCAAATATCTGCGTCTTTCATCCGGTATCGGCTTTTTTTCGTAAATGACCATCAAAAATTTACTTCCGCCTTCGTCTTATCCGGCCGGCGAACAGCCGTAATTTTTTCTGTCCCTATCTTATCATAAGCTGCCGACATATTATGAGAGAGCTGTCTCAAAATCGCTTTTCGTTCTCAATCTGCAGATGCCGAAATTATTTTTCGCGCAAAAAAGGGAGCCGCCTCATCTTGAGACAGCTCCCAATAACTAAAATCTTGTTAGTTCAGTATTGTTTAATACATGCCGCCTTGCCCCATCGGAGGCATGGGCTCGGGCTCAGGAATATCCGCGACAACAGCTTCGGTGGTCAGCAGAATAGAGGCAATCGAAGCCGCATTCTGCAGTGCGGAACGAGTGAACTTGGTCGGGTCAATGCTGCCGGCTTTGACCATATCTGTGTACTTGCTTGCCAGGACATCAAAACCGAAACCTTCGGCGCTTTCTTTGACCTTTTCGCAGACAACGCTGCCGTCATAACCGGCATTGGCAGCAATCTGGCGCACCGGTTCCTCAAGGGCCTTCGCCACAATAGCCATACCGGTTTTTACATCGCCTTCGGCAGATGCCATCAGCACAAGCACGGGCTTAATAGCGGAAATATAAGCCGATCCGCCGCCGGGAACCACGCCCTCATCAACTGCCGCTCTGGTAGCCGACAGAGCGTCTTCGATTCTCAGCTTCTTTTCTTTCATTTCTGTTTCGGTGGCGGCGCCGACTTTGATCACTGCCACACCGCCGGACAATTTAGCCAATCTCTCCTGCAATTTCTCACGATCGAAATCAGAGGTCGTCTCTTCAATCTGAGAACGGATGGAATCGACACGGGCTTTGATATTGTCTGCTGCGCCGGCCCCGTCAACAATAATGGTGGTATCCTTGCTGATCTTGACCTGACGCGCGCGTCCGAGGTCGGAGAGTTGAGTGTCTTTGAGCTCCATTCCGAGCTCGCTGGAGATAACCTTGCCGCCGGTCAGCACTGCGATGTCCTGCAGCATTTCTTTGCGACGATCGCCAAAACCGGGCGCCTTAACCGCTACACAGTTGAAAGTGCCTCTGAGCTTGTTCAGGATCAGGGTAGACAGAGCTTCGCCCTCCACATCTTCTGCTATGATAACCAGCTTCTTGCCGGCCTGAACAATCTGCTCCAGCAAAGGCAGAATATCCTGTACGGATGCGATCTTTTTATCTGTAATCAGGATATACGGATCGTCGTAAACGGCCTCCATCTTGCTGGTATCAGTGACCATATAAGCGGAAATATAGCCGCGGTCAAACTGCATGCCCTCGACTACTTCCAAATCAGTGCCCATGGTCTGAGACTCTTCGACAGTAATAACGCCGTCTGAGGAAACTTCCTCCATAGCGCGGGCAATCATCTCGCCGATCTCATCGTCATTAGCCGAAATCGCCGCGACACGGGCAATATCGTCACGGCCGTCAACAGCCTTCGAACAATCTTGAATCTTGATGACAGCAGCATCTACCGCTTTATCGATGCCTTGTTTGAGAATGATCGGATTGGCGCCGGCTGCTATATTGCGCAGGCCTTCGCGGATTAGAGCCTGTGCCAGGAGAGTTGCGGTGGTAGTTCCGTCTCCGGCAATATCATTGGTTTTAGTCGCAACTTCTTTGACCAGCTGGGCACCCATATTCTCAAAGCGGTCTTCCAGCTCCACATCGCGGGCAATGGTAACACCGTCCTTGGTGATCACCGGTAAGCCGTATGTTTTGTCCATAACGCCATTTCTGCCCTTGGGCCCCAGAGCAATTTTTAATGTGTCAGCCTGCTTGTTGACACCGGTCTCCAGTGATTTGCGAGCTTCTTCGCCATATTGTAAATCTTTAGCCATTATTATATCCCTCCATTAATGTGCCGAGCGCTTACTCAACAATTGCGAGTATGTCGCTCTGACGCAAAATTGTATACTCGACATTATCGATCTTGACCTCGGTACCGGCATATTTGCTGATCAGGACATGATCGCCAACTTCAACTTCCATAATGACGTCTTTGCCGTCAACAATCCCGCCCGGGCCTACTGCCATAATTTCTGCCACTTGCGGTTTCTCTTTTGCTGAGCCCGGCAAAACAATACCACTCTTGGTGGTTTCTTCCGCTTCCAGCATCTTGACCACTACACGGTCGGCCAATGGTTTGATATTCATCTCGATCCCTCCATATATAATATTGAATTTGTTTACATTAATTAGCACTCAGACGGTCCGAGTGCTAACCAAAATCAATATAA
>JAAZGH010000076.1 GCA_012511325.1 Clostridiales bacterium
TATACGCTTTGATCTTTGATTACATCATTGACCTTGGTATGCAGGCGGACATGCACATACAGCTTAGCCGCATAGTTGGCATCGCGCTCTTTGCATTCTTCGACAGAATAGGTAGGGTTATCTATGTCATATTCGCGGCCGATAAAAGATAATTCAATATCGCCTGAAAAATCGGTAATTGGAGAAGCTTCTTCCAGGACTTCCATCAAACCTTCTTCAATAAACCATCTATAACTCTCTTTCTGAATCTCCAGTAGATTGGGGATATCGATAATCTCGTCGATCTTCGAATAAGTAACTCTTTCGGTTCGTCCATACTGAACGGGCTTTACCATCAACGATCACCTCACGACTAAATCGGCACAGCCGATTGGAGTGACGGCAGAATAACCCGCCCTACCATAACAGGTACGAGCAGGTTTCATTGTCACATCTTTACTTAAGCAGATAATAGATCGTCAGCAATAGTCCGCCGGGCGCAGAATATATAAGAATAAGCACACCTCCAGACTTAGTGACACGTCTAACAATTGTACTATTTTTGAAAGCATGTGTCAATAAAATTTATTAACAGATGCACCCTCAGCCGAACAAGATCTTTAATAAACCGATTTTCCCTACCATATTGGTGCCGAAAGAGCTTTCTTTATAAGGTATAGCCTCTTCCAGGGCTTCACGCCATTCAGCGACTTTGGTAGCCAGAATTTTCTCTCCCGTGGTTTCTTTCCAGACTTCCTCGCCTTCGGAACCTACATAATAGATCAAATGATAGCCGAACTGTGTTTTAACAAGACCTACATCACCCTCTTTGCGCGCGGGGTCCAGCGCCCAGGTTTCATACTCTTCCACAAACTGACCCAATCTGGTTTCTTCATACAGACCGCCCTCGGCCGCATTGCTGTCTTTGCTATGCTTTTTGGCCAATTCTGCAAAGGCTTCTTCCGTCTTGTCGCCCCGATTAAATTCCGCCAGCACTAACTCAGCCTCTCCTTTGAGCTTAGCATCCGTGATTACCTCATCCTCTTCTGCCGCAAAAAGAATATGTCTGGTAGTAAAGGGTTTCACATCCTGGCGCGAACGGCCGTCAAATCTGACCACGGTATAACTCTTGTATTTTGCGGGAGGCGACTGATCCGCCGCGTCAGCTTCCTGCTTCGGATTGGCAGTGCCTTCAGAGGTTGACTCGATTATTGTCGTCTCGCCGGCTTGGCGCCCGGCTTCAAACAGCCAGGTTCTCAGCTCCGGATCAGCAGTATTGCTGATTGTCCGATACTGATGGACAAAAGAAGCGGGCTCCTCAGACAGCAGCTTCTTGGTTTCGGTATCCTCCATATGCTCAAGCGCGGCTGTGAAGAAATCCTTGCCTGCCGCCAGATCATCTTTCATCTTGTTGGCCAAAGCAGCCGTATGACTTTCAACAGTTTCTTTCACTTCGTCGGTTACCTGCTCCGGATATTCGGCAATAAAAGTCAATGCATGATATGAGACCATATCGTACATTTCTTTGCTCTCCTGATAAACCTCTTCCATTTCCGCTTCAGTGATATCAATATTCTGCGAATAATCGCTGAGATAGGCTTCCGCATAGTAACTGATTCTGAGGAAATTCTCGATTTCAGCAAAGCGGCTGCCGGGCCCATAAGAAGATTTCAGCAGCACAGGCACCGAAATCTGATACTGGGCGGCTTGCTGCTCGGCAGATAGCCTAAATTGCTCTATGCCGGATTCCATCGCCTGAACACTTTCATCCGGCATGACGAAGCCGTTTTTCTTACCCTCTTCATAAAGCGCCAGGGTAGCTTTCCATTCCTCCAGGGAATATTTTCTGATATGGTCGCGGTAATTATTCAATCCCTCCTCGCCGAAAGACAGTTCATTCTCCAGCAATTGTTGACCCGCGTCAGTGAAGACATTGCCCAAGTTCCAGCGACTGGGACTCATAGCCTGAAAGCCAAAAACAGTATTGACGTCAGCTACCGACAGTTTGGTCTCCCCAATCGTCACCGCCGTGACCCAGCGCTGCATCAAGCCTGACGCGGACAGAGCCCAGACTGCCAGGGACAAAATTATGACAAGGGTGATTGCAATGCCGATAATCCTGCCGGCCAAATTATAGCTTCGGATACGCTTCTTCCGGCCGGAGCTGTCCCTTTGGCCGGCCAGCCTTTCTTTGCGCTCCTGACGGGCGATATCTGTTTTCCAGGTCTCTGCTTTTTTTCTGCTCATTTTTTCCTCAACATGAACTGCGCTCTAAAAAACACAGTATTGATATTAATATTCTGTTTTGATCTGAATACAAAAGTATATTATAACAGATTTATTCAGCCGGCAAAGGTTTTTCCGGAAGGATCCGCAAATGTCCGCAAATGCACCAAAGTGATGCGATTATCCTGCACGGACTCAACCCGGAACCTCCCGCCGTTGACCACGATCTCCGGATTTTCTCCCTCTTCGGGGATGCGATCCAGATGGCCGATAATCATACCCGCCACCGTGTCAAAATCCTCTTTCGGCAGCACCAGCTGACAGGCCTCCTCAACATCTTCCAGCTCTGCCGTTCCATGTAACATCCAGCTATCCTCTGTCAGGCGGACAATGGCGATCTCCTCCTCGTCGTATTCGTCTTCTATCTCGCCGACGATTTCTTCAACAATATCTTCCAAGGTGACCAGACCGGCCGTACCTCCATATTCGTCAATCACCACTACCATCTGGGCTCTGCTGTGCTGCATTTCCTGGAACAAATCCCGCAGATTCCTGGTTTCCGGAGTAAACGACGGTTTACGCATCAATTGTGTCAGATCAAATTCTTCATCCTTTTTCTCATAGAGCCAGTTCAGAATATCCTTGACATGTACGAAGCCGACAATATTGTCGATCGAATCGTCATAAACCGGGTATCGGGTGTACTGATCATTTGTTACGAGTTCCATTACCTGATCATAAGTATCCGTGACGGAGAAAGCGGATATATCGGTTCGGTGCGTCATAATTTCGGCCACATTTTTATCGTCGAAATCAAAAATATTCTCAATCAGATCCTTATCCTGCTCCTCAATATGCCCCGCTTCTTTGCTGGCACTCAGCATCATTCGCAAATCCTCTTCCGTAGCTGCGGCTACTACCTCCATGTTTTCCAGTTTAAAGAGCTTGCTCAGCGCGGAACCGACAACAGTCCCCAGCATCGATAAAGGCAATATAGGCAAAGTGAGAATTCTGTACAGATAGATCCCCCGGTAAGAAATCGCCTCCGCTCTCGACCGTCCCTGCTGTTTGGCCAACAGATCGCCCAGCACATAGAGCAGAAGAAATGCCAGTACCAACAGGGCCAGCACCAACAAGAAACGGACTGCACCCGGGAAGGCAGACAATCTCGGCAGCAGGCCTTTTAAGACACCGTCCGCGATAACAATCGCATACAGCGCAAGATAGACAATGCGAGCAGCGCGAATTCTGCTAATAAAGCGGCCGGGCATCTTAGTTTCCTTGAGCAGCAATTTGCCCGACAAGGAACCGCTCTCCGCTTTTTCCTCCAGCGCATGGTCGTCAAGCGCAGCTACCCCTGCTTCGAAAGCCGCATAGAAAGCATAAATAATAAGAAAAAGGCAGGGCAACACGATAAGTTGCCAGCTGCCTGGTAAAATCAGTGCCGTCGGTAATCGGGGTTCACCCCCGGGGTCGGAAAGAACTGCTTCTGCCACTCAAACTCCTTATAAAGCAAATTAGTAATCCCGGCTTGTAGCCCGGCATTACTCTTCTTCGTCGCGCTGCGCCTCGGCTATAACCTTATCGGCTACAGGCTGAGGAGCCTGCTCATAACGAGCGAATTCGATATTGTACCAGCCCCGACCCTGTGTCATGGATTTGAGATCGGTCGAGTAACGCAGTATCTCCGAAGTCGGAGCCTCTGCCTCGACAATCTGATAGCCCAGTTCTTCGGAATCGGGATTAATGCCCAAAATGCGCCCGCGGCGCTTGTTCATATCGCCCATAACATCGCCCAGATAATCATCAGGGATATGGACTGACAGTTTGCTGATCGGCTCGAGCAGAACCGGATTGGCCTGCGGCATACCGGCCCTGTAAGCCAACCGGGCCGCCAACTTAAATGACATTTCATTGGAGTCAACGGCATGGTAAGAACCATCGACCAAAGTAGCTTTGAGGCCCACGACCGGATAATTGGCCAGAGGTCCCTCTTCGATCGCTTCCAGCAGTCCCTTTTCTACGGCGGGGAAATAACCTTTCGGCACAACTCCGCCGACAATCTGCTCCTCGAACACAAGCCCGTCGGCTTCACTGGGCTCAAAGACAATCCAGACATCTCCGAACTGGCCGTGCCCGCCGGTCTGTTTCTTATGGCGTCCCTGCACTCTGACCTGCTTACGGATCGTTTCGCGATAAGCCACCCGCGGCTCCTCCAGAACCGACTCCACATTATATTTGTTCTTGAGCTTATTGGTCAGCACGTCCAACTGTATTTCGCCCAGACCGGACAAAAGCAGCTGTTTGGTCTCCGGATTGTTCTCAATGGTAAAGACGGTATCCTCGTCAGCCAGACGGGTCAGACCCTGAACAATCTTGTCCTCTTCGCCTTTATTGACAGGAGAAATTGCTAAAGTCAAAGAAGCGCGAGGCATCACGGGGGGCACGATCTGCACTTTATGGCTGCGCTCGCACAAAGTATCGTTGGTTGTACTGTCGCCTAATTTGGTAACAGAGCCGATATCGCCGGCCACAATGCCGCTATCAGCCGGAACCTGTTTCTTGCCGATTAGGTAGGACAGACCGTTGACGCGCTCATCCAGTTCCTTAGAGCTGTTGTAGATTGTGCCTGTGCCGGGGAATACTCCCTGATAGACCTTAAATAAAGAGATTTTCCCGACAAAAGGATCCACAATCGTCTTAAAGATATACGCTGCCAGATTACTGTCCGGATCGATGGCGATCTCTTGCTCTTCACCATGGAATGAACTCAATACAGGGGGTGTATCCAGCGGTGATGGCAGATAGTCGGCAATAGCGTCCAAAGCAAAAGTTACGCCCAGATTGCTCTGCGCGGCTCCGCCGAATACAGGCCAGATGGAGCCGGTCAGGATGGCCTGGCGCAAACCATAGTTTTGCTCTTCCTGTGTAAAGGGTTCGCCCTCGAAATATTTCAGCATCAGGTCTTCATCGCATTCCGCGATCTGTTCCTGAAGCTGGTCATAGTATTCCTCCATCCGATCGGCTAAAGCAGCGGGCACATTCATCTTTTCCATTTTGCCCTTGGCAGCGAATTTAAAAGCCTGCCGACCGATAACGTCGACCAGACCGAGTACATTCTCACCTTCAACTATGGGCAGAGCCAAAGGAACTACTTTACTGCCGTAAGCTTCCTGCAACGCGGCCAGAGTCTGGTCAAAACTGGCATGGGGCTCATCCAGCCGGTTGACAAAAAAGCTTACCGGGCGCTTCTGTTTATTAGCCTGACGGACTGCTTTCTCCGCGCCGACAGCTAACCCATCCTTGCCGCTCATAACAATCAGAACAGCATCGCTGACCCTGAAGCCCTGTATCTGCTCACCGAGGAAATCAAAATCCCCCGGCGTATCAAGCAGATTGATCTTCTTATCTTTCCACTCGATTGCGGCATAGGACAGATTGATCGTCATGCCGCGGCGCATTTCCTCGGCATCAAAGTCCATGGCCGCAGTTCCATCGTCACTGCGCCCCATGCGGTCAACAACACCGACCGCCTGCAAAGCCGCTTCGACAAAGGCTGTCTTGCCGGCTCCGCCGTGTCCCGCCAGTGCAATATTTCTGATATCCGCCGCTTGATATTGTCTCATCGCTAACCCCCAGTAATGTCTAAAATATTGTCAAAAAGGGGTCGCTGAATACTTCCCCGATTAAACATGCGAATAATATTATATAGTCAGAGCAAGATTTCAGCAATAACCGGGCATAACCCATTTGCGGACTTTGCGGATCCATTTGCGAAGGCGCCTGCGAAACGCGGCCGGTATCTCCGGTCTCGGGGAAGCATCAGACCGGGTCGGACTGACCCGGCTTCCTGCGCGCAGACAAGATCTCCGCAGGCAAAGCCTTGCCCGCCAGACTGCTGGTCAGCGCAGCGGTCGGACAGACCTGCAGACAGTCGCGGCAACGTAGACATTCCGGACCGTTCTGCGTTGCCATCGGATCAATTCCCAACGGGCAAATCTTTGCGCACTGTTGGCAGGAAATGCAGCTGGCCTTATCGTAAGAAAAACGATAGAAACCTGCCATTTGCAGCAAACCGAGCAGTGCCCCCAGAGGACAGACATAGCGACAGAAAGCGCGTGTTATATACAGACAGACCATGATGACAGCCAGCGCCAGGAGAACTTTCCAGGCCAGGAGCACCCCTACATTAGGCCGCAGAGCAGGCGTCAGCAGGAGGAGCGGCAAACCGGCTCCCAGCGTGCCGGACGGGCAAATATATTTACAAAACAGAGGCGAGCCGATCCCGTAGGAATTGGTCAGCACCGCCGGCAAGAGCAAAACCAGGAACACCAGGATAATATATTTCAGGTAACGCAGGGGTCGGTCATATTTGGCTTTGACTTGAAGCTTTTCTTTGTTGATTTTGGCCAATAGATCTTGCAGGAAACCGAAGGGGCATAGCCAGCCGCAGTAAAATCTCCCGGCCACAATGCCGAATAAGGCGATCAGACCCATGATATAGTAACTGAAACTAAAGCCGGGATGATTGGCGACAGCCTGCAAGGAGCCGATAGGGCAGGAAGTCAGCGCCCCCGGACAAGAGTAGCAGTTAAGAACCGGCAGACAGATTTGTTTGCCGGCGCCGGTGTAGATATTGCCTGTCACAAAGCCGCTGAGCTGTCCGTTCAGAGCCAGAGCGCCCACTGCTTGGATCAGATGTCTTTTCTTAAGTTTCTTATTGCGCTTTTTCTTAGCCATCGGCAGACTCCTTAACCCAGGCCAATGCATTCCAGGCAAATGCGGATTGCTTTGCTAAACACTGTTCTTACTTCCTGGCGCTTGACGCCTATTATGATGCCAACAATAGCCAGAGCCAGGATAGCCAGCCGGAGCAATCTGATTTTGAGTGTTGCTGATTCAGTCTGTTGTCGTTTCATCGTCCTTACCTCGGATTGGGAGCGGGATCATTTCAGCCGCCAGTTCAGCGGGGGGATTCTCCCGCAGGAAAGCCAGCACCTGCTCCCGCTGCGGAATTGATACAGCCGCGCCCTGTTTCAGCACGCAGAGAGCGCCGGCGGCTGTACCGAGCGCCAGCGCCTCCGGCAATGAATAATCTGCCAGAACCGCACTGAGAAAATAACCGTTGAAAGTATCGCCTGCCGCCGTAGTATCCACCGGCTGCAGCGGATAGGCGGACAGAGTATAGATATTGTCGCTATCCGCGGTCAAAGCGCCGGCAGCGCCGACGGTCAAAACCGGCATTGCCCGCGGATAGTCCAGTTTCAGCTTTTTGATGATAGCGAGATGATCCGTCTCGCCGGTGAGAGCCTCGCCCTCCACTTCATTTACCATCAGCCAGCTCAGCTTATCCAGCGGGTATGTCCTGACATCGGA
>JAAZGH010000077.1 GCA_012511325.1 Clostridiales bacterium
CGAAGCCCTCATCCGACAGACCCACGCCGCAACCAACGACCTACGCCTCGGGAACTCCGGTCAAAGCACAACTGACAGCGGTGGAAGTAGTGCTATTGGCAATACCGACTTCACCGACCCCCACGACTTGATAACCGGCTTGTGCCAAATCCCGGACAGTTTCAATGCCTGTCAGGACAGCTGTCAGCGCCTGCTCTCTTGTCATAGCTGCTTCCAGCGCGATGTTGGCGGTGCCGCGGCCAAGAGAGCTGTTCTGAATCGCAGCACATTCATAAGGATCATAGATGCCCATATCGACCACATGTACTTTCTGGCCGAAATGTTTGGCCAGCGCCCCCATACCGGTCTTATAATGTGTCATATTGACAGCCTGCAGCATCGTGACATTGCGGGGCGTGATTGAATCCCCCTCGGTCTGCACGCCATTATCAGCGGCAAAGACCAGGATCACCTTCTTGCTAATCTCATTATGAATCCGTCCTGTGATACCAGCCATTTGAATCGACATGGCCTCCAGCTTACCCAAACTGCCCGGAGGCTTGGCCAAACTGACCTGATAGTCTTTCGCCTCCTGCATCATCTCTTGATTAAGGGGTTTGATCTTCGTCAGCCAGTCCTGCAGCATTTGCTCTTTAATCATATTGTCCCTCGTTTTCACCAGCCAGCAGCATTTCATTTGGAAATAGTCTGCTTATATTACTGATCCCAGCTTGTTCTATTGATCTCATCATATCATCCGGCAGAAAGATCTGCGCAAAATTTGCGGCTAGAAAAATCCCTGCTTCCGCAGCCAGCTGATCGAAGCTTCAGGATCGGGAACTTCTAAAGTGAGAGAAATCTCCGGGCAGAGCGCGAACAAATGGTTTAAAACCGCGGTCAGATCAATCGTGCCCCGCCCCAGATCCAGATGCAAATCATCCGTACCGTCATTGTCATGCAAATGAATATGCGACAACCACGGCGCCAGCACAGAAATCCACTCCTGTAGCGTCTGCTCGGAAGCAATGGCATTGGCATGGCCCAGATCCAGACAAGCCCGAAAGCAAGGGTGATTAACTCCCTGACAGATCTCCAACTGGAGCAAAAGATCTTTTTCCAGCACATTCTCCAATAGGATTTCTACCCCCTCAGGCAACTGCTGCAGGAGCTCCCGCCAGAACAAAACAGAGCGCTCAATCATCCAGCTCCGATAATAAATCAGCGGCGTATAGCCCGTATGAAAGACGATCCTGGAGATCCCGAGTTCGCCGGCAATCCGACACGCCTGCAGATACCTCTCCCGGGTCAAGCGCAGGAGGGCCGGATCAACGGCCGCCGGGGACAGCTCCATATAAGCCGCATGCAAGACCGAATCCCGGCCCAGCTTGGCCACAAGCCTTTGATAGTACCCAATCCTGTCCGTAAGATCCGTCTCCAGGATAGCAGATACGGCAAAGTCCGCAATTTCAAGCCCCAAGTTGTGCGCCAAAGCGGTTTCGACCGCTGTCTTGGCTATAGTTGAGATCAACCACTGCATCTGATTCGCCTTTCCTTATCAATCCTGCCGCATGCCAGCCGGCAAAATTATGACCCTGTTCGGCTTTCTGCTGTCTATTCTACAGATAAACCTATTTGAGATTATACATATTTTCCCGGGAGCTGATCTAATTTCCGACAGCATTTATTGAGACGCTGCAATTGCAGGTCAAAACATTATGCCTCCGGACGGCATCCTTTCTTGCCAGGAAAATGCCGCTGCTCTAAGATAAAAGCAACGACGTCGCTTTCGTTTCTTTTGACGAAGGCGCCTGCTGGCCGTCCCGTCCACACCTACAGTGGCGCGAAGAAAGCTGAGACCGTACTGCAGCGAAAGGGGAATCGTATGACAGAAAAGCTGGCACAGATCCTGGCAGCAAGGGAGCAAAGAATGCTCCGCATCCGGCAGGCTTTGCTCGACTATCCCGATACCTTTCTGGTTTCAGTCAAGCTTAATATCCCCGGACCTGAAAAAGTATCTGAACTCACGCCGCAACTCCTGCAGATAGCAACTACCTGCCTGGAGCAGCGGCTAAATCTGGCGAAAATTGACATCATCCACTCGGATAAGAAAACTACAACCGCCGGTGAAGAAGCGCTCTACATACTGGCGCCTAAGAATGAGGCAGAGGACCCGTTTCGTAGGCGCCTTCGACAAAAAATTAAACTCATGCTGATAGAAATCGAGGATAGCGATCCCCTGGGCAGACTATTTGATCTCGATCTCTGGCAGGGCCATTCCCAGGTCAAACGCTCTGAACTGGGACTGCCCCCACGCCGTTGCTTACTCTGTGAGGAGGCTGCTGTCATCTGCGCCCGGGAGCAAAGGCATACGCTGTCAGAGCTGAAACAGAGCATCAATCTGCTGCTGCAAAGCGACCCACGGATATGTCATACGAATATGCCATGCTCGGGAGAGCTGCAAGGCAGCGAATGAGAAGCCGGCAGAAAGCCGCTATGCCTGTTGAAGTATATCGGCAATTTTTTTGCACGCATCTCCGCTCCCGAATACACTTGAAGCGCGGCACATTTGTTGATATTCGCCGGGGTCGGTGAGCTTCTTAAATTCTTCGTATATCTTATCTTCGTCAGTGCCGACAAGCTTCAGTATGCCCGCTTCTACGCCCTCAGGGCGCTCGGTGACATCGCGCAGTACAAGCG